>CADBCZ010000009.1 GCA_902793335.1 uncultured Lachnospiraceae bacterium | reverse complement strand
TGGTACAATTATGAAGAATCACATCTTGAGCAATTGAAGATAATCAACAATTGCTCTTTTTCTTTGCTCAATCTGTGATACTTCACTTAAGAATTATAAAATAAATAAAATAGTGAAAAATCAAAAAATTATACATACAAGGATAATTGAATGTAAATCAACATATGATAGTGGGGAGTTTGTCTTTAAACTAGAAAAAGGGCCTATTTACATATTAAGTTCATACTTTGACGATGCATCCGGACAGGTGTATATGTTTGAAGCTTTCTGCATAAGCAAACCATTTAGAAATGTTAAACGACAAAGAATGAACTATGGTGAAAATGTTTTGTTACCGCTTGAATCTATAGATGTTTGTGTTAATAGAAATAATTATAATGAATATTTTTTTATATTAGATAGTTTTAAACTAAAAGAATACAACTAGCCTCGGATACACAACAGTAGAATGAAGAAACCTCGTAAGTTGATGCTTACGGGGGCATACTGTAGACAATTAAGAATTGCTAATTGTTTATATGATGCCAATATGAATATTTGGAAAGGTTATTTGCTGTAATATATTGATAGTTTAAAGTTTTAATAGGGACTCTTCGGAGTTCCTTATTTATTTTTATAACTATTTAATAATAGATTATAAAAAAATTTTAAAAATTACTACTTTTCATATAGTGGAAAAAAGGTTATAATGGTCGTTGCGATGTTTTAGATAAATACATGGGAAAGAGGTAAAGATATGTACAAAATCGTGAAAAAGAAGGAACTTAATCCTACAGTTACCTTCATGCAGGTTGAGGCGCCATTGGTTGCAAGGAAAGCTAAGGCCGGACAGTTTATTATATTCCGTGCCAAAGAGGACAGTGAGAGAATTCCTCTTACTATTGCAGGATATGACAGAGAAAAGGGTACCGTTGATATTATATTTCAGATTGTCGGTGCAGGTACAGAGATACTTAATTCGTTAAATGAAGGTGAATATATTCACGATTTCGTTGGTCCTTTGGGCAAGGCTACGGAGATAGAAGGTCTTAAGAAGGTTGCTGTTGTTGGTGGAGGAGTTGGCTGTGCAATAGCATATCCGGTTGCAAAAGCACTTCATGAGCAGGGTGCAGAAGTTACTTCGATTGTTGGTTTTAGAAGTGAAGATCTTGTAATTCTTAAGGATGAATTCGAAGAAGTAAGTTCAAAATATATATTGATGACAGATGATGGTTCGGCAGGAGAGAAAGGTCTTGTTACAACTCCGCTTGATAAGCTTCTTGCCGATGGTGAGCAGTTTGATGAAGTTATTGCTATCGGACCACTTATCATGATGAAGTTTGTTGTTGCTACGACTAAGAAATATAATGTTAAGACTGTTGTCAGCATGAATCCTATTATGGTTGATGGAACAGGTATGTGCGGTGGTTGTCGTCTCACAGTTGGTGGTAAGACCAAGTTTGCCTGCGTTGACGGTCCGGATTTTGACGGATTTGAAGTTGATTTCGATGAGGCAATGGCAAGAGGATCAGTGTATAAGCCGTTTGAAGCAAAAGCAAGAGAAGAAGCATGTAATCTTCTTAAAAAGGAGGTACAGTAAGATGCCGAATATGAGTATGACAAAGAATCCGATGCCTTCACAGGAGCCGGATGTTAGAAATAAGAATTTTAAAGAGGTTACACTTGGTTATACTAAGGAGACAGCTATTGATGAGGCTCAGAGATGTCTCAATTGTAAGAATAAACCTTGTGTTACAGGATGTCCTGTTCAGATAGACATTCCTGCATTTATCGCAAAGGTTGCAGAGGGAGATTTTGAAGGTGCATATCAGGTAATTAATAAGAGCAGTTCATTGCCTGCTGTATGTGGCCGTGTATGTCCGCAGGAGACACAGTGTGAGTCAAAATGTGTCCGCGGAATCAAGGGTGAGCCTGTGGCAATCGGACGTCTTGAGAGATTTGTTGCAGATTATCATAATGCAAACTGTACGGAAGCTCCTGTTAAACCTGAGTCAAACGGACATAAGGTTGCAGTGATAGGTTCAGGTCCTTCGGGACTTGCATGTGCAAGTGATCTTGCTAAGAAGGGCTATGATGTTACTATATTTGAGGCACTTCATTTAGCAGGTGGCGTTCTTGCATACGGTATCCCTGAATTCAGACTTCCAAAGGATATTGTTCAGAAGGAAGTGGATGGTCTTAAAGAGCTTGGCGTTAAGATTGAAACTAATGTTGTTATAGGTAAGACAATTTCTATAGATGAACTCATGAATGAATACGGATTTGAATCAGTATTTATTGGTTCCGGTGCAGGTCTTCCTAGATTTATGAGAATACCGGGCGAAAACTTAAATGGTGTATATTCAGCTAATGAGTTCCTTACAAGAATCAATCTTATGAAAGCATACAAGGAAGATTCTTCAACACCTATTAAGCATCCGGAAAAGACAGTTGTAGTAGGTGGCGGTAATGTTGCTATGGATGCAGCAAGATGTGCTAAGCGTCTTGGCTCTGACGTAACTATCGTATATCGCCGTTCAATGGAAGAGCTCCCGGCAAGAGCTGAAGAAGTTGAGCACGCTATTGAAGAGGGAATTAAATTTGAATTGCTTACTAATCCTTTAGAGGTTGTCGGTGAAGATGGCTGGGTTAAATCAATTCACTGTCAGAAGATGGAGCTTTCAGAGCCTGATGAGTCAGGTAGAAGAAAACCTGTAGCAGTAGAGGGAGCATTTACTGATATAGAATGTGATTGTATGATAATGTCTATCGGTACATCGCCTAATCCTCTCATCAAGGATACAACAGAAGGTCTTGCTACTGAATCATTTGGTGGAATTACCGCTGATGAGTTTGGTGCAACCTCTAAGCCGGGAGTATATGCCGGTGGTGATGCAGTAACAGGTGCTGCAACTGTTATTCTTGCAATGGGTGCAGGTAAGAAGGCAGCTTCTGCAATAGATGAGTATCTTAACAAATAATTATAGTAATAAGAGGCAGGAATTATAGTCTGCCTCTTTAGCTGTAATATTATCTTTAGTTATGAAAGAGAGACATGAATATGTTGATGAATGACAGTTATGTTGAATATGCGGTAAAGTCGAAATCTGAGGCAAATTTTTATCTTGGAATCGGCGCAGGAATTATCTGTATTTTGCTTGGTTTAGGTGTCTTGCTTTTTGACCTTGTCGGTCTTGCTTTAGTTATGATAGGTATATTCCTTATCGGTTTTTTCATGAAGATGAAAAATGTTGAGTATGAATATATAATCACCAATGGAAGCTTTGAAATATCTGCAATATATGGTGCTAGCAGAAGAAAAGTAAAAAAGCAGTTTGATGCGGCTGATGTTAAAATGGTATGTCCGGGTGATTCTAATAGAATTGCAGGAGAGAAAATTGAGAAGAGATATGACTTTACTTCCAAGAAAAATGGGGAAGCTAAAGTTGCCGCAATTATAGAAAAAAATGATAAAAAAGAGCTTGTTCTTATGGAATTTAATGACAAGTGCGTTAATCACGTGAAGACATATTTGAGACATAAGGTATATGACCTATAAATGAATAAATATATTATATAAAGGAGAACAGAAATGAGTAAAAAACCAGTAGTTTTAATGATTCTTGATGGATATGGACTTAATGAGAAGACAGAGGGTAATGCTATAGCAATGGCAAATACTCCTGTTATGGATAGCCTTATGAAAGAGTGCCCTTTTGTAAAAGGTAATGCTTCAGGAATGGCTGTAGGACTCCCTGAGGGACAAATGGGTAATTCAGAGGTAGGACATATGAACATGGGTGCTGGACGCATCATTTATCAGGACCTTACATCTATTACCAAGGCTATTGAAGATGGTGATTTCTTCGAGAATGAGGCTATGCTTACAGCTATCGAAAACTGTAAGAAGAATGGTACAAGCCTTCATCTTTGGGGACTTCTTTCTGATGGTGGTGTTCACAGTCACAATACACATTTATATGGTATTCTTGAACTCTGTAAGAAACAGGGACTTGAGAAAGTATTTATTCATCCATTCTTTGATGGACGTGACACACCTCCTGCATCAGGAAAAGACTATCTTGTAGAGCTTATCGAGAAGACTAAAGAAATCGGTGTAGGTAAGGTTGCATCACTTTCTGGTAGATATTATGCAATGGACAGAGATAACAGATGGGATAGAGTTGAGAAAGCATATGCTTCATTAGTATATGGCGAAGGTGTTTTGGCAGAGGATCCGGTTAAGGCTATGGAAGATTCTTATGCTGAGGACGTGACAGATGAGTTTGTTCTTCCTACTGTTATTACAGAGAATGGACAGCCGGTTTCACTTGTTAAAGAGAATGATTCAGTTATCTTCTTTAACTTCCGTCCTGACAGAGCGAGAGAAATTACAAGAGCTTTCTGTGATGATGACTTTACAGGTTTTGAGAGAAAGACAGGTCGTATTCCTCTTACATATGTATGCTTTAAGGATTATGATGAGACAATCCCTAATAAGATTATCGCATTTAAGAAACAGAATATCGTTAATACTTTTGGCGAGTACCTTGCTAAGAATGGTTTAAAGCAGCTTCGTCTTGCTGAGACAGAGAAATATGCTCATGTAACATTCTTCTTCAATGGTGGTGTAGAAGAGCCTAATGAGAACGAGGAAAGAATACTTGTAAAGTCTCCGGCAGTAGCAACATATGATCTTCAGCCTGAGATGAGTGCACCTGAGGTTTCTGAGAAGTTAAATGCTGCTATTACAAGCGGTAAATATGATGTTATTGTTATTAATTTCGCTAACCCTGATATGGTTGGTCATACCGGAGTTATTGATGCTGCGGTTAAGGCAGTTGAGAGAGTTGATCAGTGTGTAGGAAGTGCAGTAGAAGCTGTTAAGTCAGTTGATGGTGTAATGTTCATATGTGCTGATCACGGTAACGCTGAGAAGATGATCGATTACGAGACAGGTGAGCCACATACAGCTCATACAACAAACCCTGTACCATTTATTCTTGTGAACTACGGTGATGTTAAGCTTAGAGAGGGTGGATGTCTTGCAGATATCGTTCCTACATTGCTTGAGATTATGGAGATGCCTCAGCCTGCTGAGATGACAGGAAAGAGCCTTATTGTAAAATAATATTTTAGTAAATGTATAAATATATTTTTCATGGTAATACTTTCTTTTAGAATCAATATTTAGTTAAATATTTCAATTCGAGGAAGGAATATTATCCATGAAAGAGTATGAAATTTTAAATGTACATGCAGTAGAAATCATAGATTCTATAGGTAATCCGACACTTGATGTGACAATAAAACTAAAAGACGGAATTACCGGAAGTGCATCAGTTCCGAGCGGTGTTTCTATAGGACAATATGAAGCGATGGAATTGCGTGACGGAGATAAAAGGCATAACGGTTATGGAGTTGAACAGGCCGTAACCAATGTCAACACAAGAATTGCTGATAAAATAATCGGTATGAATGCTTTAGAACAGGTCAAAATTGACAATCTGCTGATAAAAGCTGATGGTACTGATAATAAAAAGAAGTACGGATCTAACGCGATCCTTGGTGTGTCTCTTGCGTGTGCCAGAGCCTGTGCAAATGCTCTTTCTATTCCGTTATACAGATATATAGGCGGAATTAACACTAAGTTGTTACCGTTGCCTATGATCAATCTGCTAAACGGTGGGAAAAATGTGCGTAACACGATTGATATAAAGGAATTTATGATTGCACCGGTTGGTGCTGATAGTTTTTCACATGCTATGGAGATGGCGTGCGAGATATTCAGTGCAATGAATAGGGTTCTGATTTTCCGAAAATTATCTACCGGATTGGGTGATGATGGAGGTTTTATACCGGATTTGTCGTCTGCGTCAGAAGTGCTGGATGTTATGATGGAGGCAGTGGAAGCTGCGGGATACAGACCTGAAATAGATATTAAATTTGCGATAGATGTAGCGGCATCCAAACTGTATGACGAGAATAATGACATGTATTATTTTCCCGGTGAAAGCTATATGAGCGGTAAGGAAATATACCGAAATGCTGAAGAAATGGTTCAGTATTACGAAGATCTTGTAAACAGATATCCACTTTATTCCATAGAGGATGGTTTGGGAGAAAATGATATAAAGGGTTGGAAATTACTAACCTACAGACTTGGAGATAAGATTCAATTGGTTGGTGATGATTTGTTTGCCACCAATGAGAAAAGAATCATTTATGGTGTTTCTAACAAGATGGCTAATTCAGTATTGATAAAACCTAATCAGATAGGGACTCTCACAGAAACGCTTAATGCGGTTGAGATAGCTAAATGTGCAGGATATAAAACTATCATTAGTCATAGGGCAGGAGATACTGAGGATTCATTTATAGCGGATTTGGCTGTGGCGGTTTCGTCCGGACAGATTAAAACCGGAGCTCCGTGCAGGGGTGACAGAGTGGCAAAATATAATCGTCTGCTCAAGATTGAGGAAGAAATCGGAAAAGATTCAAAATTTTTCTTGCCATAGAAGGATTGTTGTGATATTATATCGGTTAGTGAGTTTTGAAGAAGTAATACCCAACGTAGGAGGATTGATATTATGAAGACAGCACTTACAGTAGTGTTTTTGATTGTATGTGTATTGATTTGTATTATAGTATTAGCGCAGGAAGCTAAGGATAACGGACTTGGAAGTCTTGCCGGTGGAGCTGCTGCCGGAGAGACATATTGGAGCAAGAACAAAGGACGTTCGAAAGAGTCTTACCTTGTTTTGGCAACAACAATTGCTGTTATTATATTCTTGGGAGTTGCATTGTTGTTAAGTTCTAAGTTTATGAATTAGTTTACAAACTGCTGCATACTATATGCGGCAGTTTTTTTATGAGTTAATGATGATATTTTTGTCTGATGGGTGAAAGAATATGGATATTAGAGAACAAAGAAAAAATACAATATTAAACTTAATAAATGATCCTACGTATAAGCCTATGAAACAGAAGGAGCTGGCTTTTCTTTTGCAGGTGCCGTCAGATAATAGAGCTGACTTTCATGATCTTCTGATGGAACTGGTTGAAGAAGGTCGTATAATCCATACAAAACGTGGTAAATTCCAATCTCTGTCAAGTGTTGAAAAAACAGGAGTTTTCACCGGTAATCAGAGAGGTTTCGGATTTGTAACTGTTGAAGGAGAAGATGAGGACTATTACGTAAGTGATAGGGAGACTCATGGAGCTCTTAATGGTGACACGGTATTGATAACAATTGTAGATAGCAGATCAGGACGAAGAAAAGAAGCGCGTGTTATAAAAATAATAGAACACGTTAATAATGAGGTTGTCGGTTATTATAAGAAATATAAAAATTTTGGTTTTGTGATTCCTGATAACAGAAAGCTTGGTGAGGATATATATATACCTGAATCTAAGAGTATGAATTCTGTCAACGGTAATAAGGTTGTAGCACGGATTACTGAATATGGAGACAGGGATCATAAAGCTGAAGGCGAAATAATTGAAATATTAGGACATGTAAGTGATCCGGGGACGGATATAATATCGATTGTGAGAGCTTGTGAATTGCCTGTTGAATTTTCTGACGAAGTTCTGTTAGAGGCTGAGAATGTCGGTGCTGTCGTTAAAAATGAAGATTTAGATGGCAGAACTGATTATAGAGATGTTCTGACAATAACGATAGATGGAGCGGATTCAAAAGATCTTGATGATGCTGTTTCATTAAGTTTAATTGACGGAGGATACAGACTCGGAGTTCATATTGCCGATGTTTCTCATTATGTTAAGGAAGGTTCGGCATTAGATGTGGAGGCTTTAGAACGAGGTACTAGTGTATATCTTATAGACAGGGTAATACCTATGCTTCCTACTGAATTGTCTAATGGAATTTGCTCCCTTAATGAGGGAGAGGACAGGCTTGCGTTATCATGTATCATGGACATAGATTACACAGGTAAGGTGATTAATCATGTCATTGAAGAAACGGTTATAAATGTCAACAACAGAATGACCTATGACAAGGTGTATGAGATATTATTGAAGTTAGGCTGTGTTGAAGATGCCGGGCTAGCCAAATCCTCTGGTATTGGTGACGTTGCTGATTATTCAAATCTGTTTGAAATGTTAACTAACATGAAAAAGTTGTCTGATATAATCAGAGGAAGAAGACGAGAACGCGGGTCAATTGATTTTGATTTCCCGGAGGCACAGATAAAGCTGACACCGGAAGGCAGGCCGATTGAGATAGGAGTCAGAAATCAGAATGTGGCCCACAGGATTATCGAAGATTTTATGTTGATGGCGAATGAAACTGTTGCTGAGGATTATTACTGGCAGGAGCTTCCTTTTGAATTCCGCGTACATGAACATCCCGATAAGGACAAGGTTAATAATCTGAAAAAAATAATAGAGAAATTTGGCTATTATCTTAAATCGCCGTCGGACGATATTCATCCTAAGGAATTACAAAAGCTACTTGCTGCAATAGACGGAACTGAGGAAGAAAATTATATTAGCCGTATGGTTTTAAGAAGTATGCAACAGGCAAGATATCAGGTGGAGTGTTCGGGTCATTTTGGATTGGCAGCCAGATACTATTGTCATTTTACTTCACCTATACGAAGATATCCCGACCTGCAGATTCACAGGATTATTAAAGAAAATATACATGGACGATTGACTGACGAACGTATATTACATTATAATAAAATTCTTCCGGATATCGCAAAGTCTAATTCAAAGAGAGAAAGACGGGCGGATGAAGCGGAGAGACAGGTTGAAAAACTGAAAAAAGTACAGTATATGAGCAAACATATAGGTGAAGAATTTGAAGGTCATATTTCAGGTGTCACAGGATATGGGTTCTATGTTGAACTTGATAATACAATAGAGGGAATGGTGAGTTTAGCGTCAATTCCCGGTGATTACTATCTTTTTGATGAAGAGAACATGCTGATATATGGAAGAGAGACCGGTAATATTTATCAGATGGGACAGAAGGTAGATGTCGTTGTGATTGATACTGATAAAAGGATGCTCACTATCGATTTTGAAGTTATTTAAGGAGGTAATTACAAATGCCGAAGCAAAAAGGGGAGCGTTTGATTGCTAACAATAAAAAAGCATATTTTGATTATTTTATAGATGAGAAGTTTGAGGCAGGTATAGAGTTAAAGGGTACGGAAGTCAAATCTTTGAGGATGGGACAATGCAGTATCAAAGAGGCGTTTGTAGCTGTTGAAAACGGTGAAGTTATAATCAGACAAATGCATATTCCACCTTATGAGAAAGGTAATATCTTTAACAAAGATCCTTTACGACCAAGAAAACTTTTGCTTCATAAATATGAGATTAATAAAATAGTCGGACAATCAAAGCAAAAGGGTTCCACGGTTGTTCCGCTGCGAGTGTATTTCAAAGATAGTCTGGTTAAAGTTGAAATCGGACTTGCACGAGGAAAAAAACTGTATGATAAGAGAAAAGATATCGCCAAAAAGGATATGAAACGCGAGGCGGAAAAAGAATTTAAGGTTAGAAATCTGCGTGGATAAATAAAATAAATAAGTTCACGAAATTTTCTATTTTATTTTTATCAAAAATGTGGTACTCTATATAGGACGAAATGATAAATTTTGGGAGGAAACTATGAGTCAGGCAAAAGTAGACAAAAGAAAGTATGAAAAAAAGAACAGAAAGCAACTTGAGAAACAGAGAAAAACAAAGTTTGCAGCTAAGTGTATTCTCACTGCTTTAATAATAGGAGCTATTGTGGGTGTACCTGTTGGTATTAATATATACAGAAGTATACCTAAGTTTGTTGGAGATTCAAGCCTTTCAGCATACGTATCAGATTATATTGATGATAATCACAGTTCAGATGTTGATACTGTTAAGTCTATCGAGGCTAAGAGTTCTGAAGAAAGCAAAGATGAAGATAAGACAACTGATGAAACATCAGAAGAGGATACTTCAGAGGAGACAACATCGGAAGAGACTACTTCAGAAGAAACTACTTCAGAAGAAGCAGCATCAGAAGAATAAGCTAACTACTTATCAGAATCAGTCAACATATATAAGGGGTTGTACTGGTTTCGACGGGGATTTAGAAATCATGGAAGCCATTGATGGACCAGGACCATCTAAAAACTTGGAATTAAATATAAACGCAGACAATAAGTTAGCGTACGCTGCCTAATGGCAGCTGTCTTACCTAAGTTCACTCGCGGCTTGGGATAAGGCATCAAAACAGCGGGGAACTTTGGCATGAAAGCTTTGACATGTCAAAAGATTTATGAAGCTACTGAGGGTTGTGGCCTGTCGATTGGCGGCAATCTGAGGGAATGTCTGTAGATCGACTGTAATGGGAGATGCCATGATGGAAGAGTTTTCGGACGCGGGTTCGATTCCCGCCAGCTCCATTATTTATTACAATGTATAAGATAGGAATATCATGTTATGGAAGATGATTCACATGTTGTTGATGGTTTTGTGTTTTCAAGCGTAGCTGAGGCACAGATGGCCATAAAAGAACAAAAGAATATTGATATTATAAGACAGCGGACACCTCTTTCGGATCCGGGTGCTGCATATGCATTGTATTGTAAACTAATTGAACGTAATATGTTCAAGACGTCAGTAGGATTTGGTTTTATGTATGAGCTAAGGCATTATCTTATTGAGGATTGTGGATATTCATCGGATGGATTACCTAATATTGCTACTGTTAGCAGAGGTGCTTCTGATGTATTTGCCGACATTAAGCTGGAAGCTCTTGAAGAGAAACTGCAAAGCAGTAAATTATCTATCAGGCGTATGACAATAGTTGTTGTAGCTCTTGTTGCTATAATTGTTGGTATGTTTGTTGTTGCATTTATCAATCCTAATGTAGGATATGTGAATACCGAAAAAAAGGTTCTTAATAAGTATGCTGCGTGGGAGGAAGATCTCAGACATAGAGAAGAAACTGTCAGGCAGAAAGAGAAAGAATTGAATATCAATGTCGATGAATAATCACATTTTCAACATAATTACGTGATATATTAAGGGGAACAGGGAATTCTGTTCCCCTATTATGATGATACAATAATTGTGGAGGTGCAGATAATGGGACAGGTTAAAATTCTAGTTGTAGATGATGAGAGTAGAATGAGGAAGCTGGTCAGAGATTTTCTTGTAAGAAAGGATTATATAGTTCTAGAGGCTGCGGATGGAGAAGATGCCGTTGATAAATTTGTTTCAGACAAAGAGATAGCACTTATAATATTAGATGTAATGATGCCGAAAATGGATGGCTGGCAAGTGTGTAAAGAGATTAGAGAATTATCGGATGTTCCTATTATTATGCTTACCGCAAAGAGTGATGAAAGAGATGAGCTTCTGGGCTTTGAATTGGGTGTGGATGAGTATATATCGAAACCGTTTTCTCCAAAGATTCTTACTGCGAGAGTCGAAGCCATACTTAGAAGAACTAACGGATTAATGTCGGAAGAATTGCTTAAAGCAGGAGATATTGAGATGGATATATCTGCTCATACGGTTAAGGTTAATGGTAAAAATATTGAACTTAGCTATAAAGAATTTGAATTGTTAAATTACTTTGTTGTCAATCAGGGAGTGGCACTTTCGAGAGAAAAGATACTTAATAATGTGTGGAATTATGATTATTTTGGAGATGCGAGAACTATTGATACTCATGTCAAGAAACTGCGCAGTAAATTAGGATCGTGTGGTGATTATATCAAGACAATATGGGGCATGGGGTATAAGTTTAATGTTGAAGAGGAATAGTGGAATATGGCTTTTAGAATAAAACATTCACTTCGGTTTAAACTGACAATGTTATTGATGATAATAATGGCATTAACCATATTTGGATCTATAGGTATAACGTTGTTAAGTGTAAAGACGTATTTTGTCGGCAAGCTCAAAAACAGAATGATTAATGCATTTGATGAGGTCAATACTATTTTTAATAATGATATGGATAGCGATTCAAAAAGAGAAGCGTTATCAAAGATTGTGGCCAGAGGTGATATTACCATATTGGTTCTTGATGCAAAGGATGGCACAGAATATACCAATATCAATGAGAAAAGTAAGATGCTTGAAAGCATGCAGGCTCTTGCTGAGCTGCTTGAGGGAAAAGACGAAAATGATCTTGATGAATTGTTTATTGATGGAAATAAAGGTTATTATCAGTTTAACAAGAATTATGATACAACCATGAATACAGATTTTTATGATCTTACAGGTGTATTGGATGATGGTAGCTTGATTGCGCTACGATCTTCCGGAGCACGACTTAACGACAATGTTAAGATAACGCTTGCATTATATACTTATGTGGGTGTGTTTGCTATTATTATCGGTTGTATTGCAATGTTTGTTGCCAGCAGTTTTTATGTTAAACCGATAAAAGAGATGGCTGTTGCTGCAAAAAAAATGGCTCAATTGGATTTTGATACAAGAGTTACCACTTCTCATCAGGATGAAATAGGAGCGCTGGGGGCGAGTATCAATTCAATGTCTAAGGAATTGGAAACTACAATTTCAGAATTAAAGACAGCTAACGTCCGTTTGGCAAAAGATATAGAGAAAAAGAATCAGATTGATGAGATGAGAAAAGAATTTTTGTCGCATGTTTCTCATGAACTCAAAACTCCTATTGCTCTTATTCAGGGATATGCGGAAGGACTTAAAGAAAATATCTCTGATGACCCTGAAAGCAAGGATTTTTATTGTGAGGTCATAATGGATGAAGCTGATAAAATGAATTCTATGGTCAAGAAACTTATGGCACTTAATGAGTTAGAGTTTGGTGTGGACAAGATTAAGATGGAAAGATTTGATATTATAGAGCTGATCAATAATATTAATCAATCATCAGATATCCTTCTTCAACAAAATGATCAGAGATTGATTTTTGAACACAAAACACCTCTTTTTGTATGGGGTGATGAGTTTATGATTGAGGAAGTATATACCAATTATCTAACCAATGCTATTCACTATGCGCCTGATGGTGGAAAGGTTGAAGTGTTTATAGATGAAAAAGATGATTTGATACGGATTAATGTATTTAATGAAGGTAGTAATATTCCTGAAGATGAACTTGAAAAAATATGGATAAAATTTTATAAAGTAGATAAAGCCAGAACACGAGAATATGGTGGAAGTGGAATTGGATTGTCTATAGTTGCGGCTACAATGAAATTACATGGAAGGGAGTATGGCGCTTATAACAGGGATGATGGAGTTGTCTTTTATTTTGAACTTGAAAAAGAGCACAAAATTGTTGAAGAAACTTGAATTTCGTGTTAAAATATAAGAGATAATTTTATTCATTATTTTACTTTTTTATAGAGGTAGACTTATGTCAAAGAAGTTATTATCTTTGATCATATTATTATCAATAAGTGTATTTTTAACTGGTTGTGGAGATGTTATCGAACTAACCGATACAGAAACCAGACTTATTGCTGAATATGCAGGTGAATTGTTGTTAAAATATGATCGTAATTTTGATGACAGGATTGTAGAAGGCGAAAAGATTGAGAAAGAGATGGAGGCAGAAGCGTTGGAGAATCCTGAGACTGCTCCAACTACGGAAATCGTTGAACCTGATACGGAAGCAACAACTGAAGATGTCAATCAGAATAAGGGGAATGAGCTTAATAGTAACATAGATGACTCGCAGGAAGCTGATGATACAACGTCGCAAGATGAAAAGAAAGTCGGAACGGAAAGTGATATTGCCAGGATATTGGGACTGGAAGGTTTGTCAATTACCTTTAAGGATTATATCACGACTAACCGTTATCCGGATTCTGATGCAGGCGAACAGATAATGTATTTGGATGCGAGCAAGGGATATCAGCTTTTGGTTCTTCGTTTTAACATTAGTAACGTATCAGGTGATACTATCAAGTTTACTATGCTGGATGAGGAGGTTGATTACAAACTTGTTTGTAACGGTAAGAATGCTGCCAATCCGATGCTTACTATTTTGTTGAATGATTTGTGTACGATGGAGTCGGTTGTTTCACCACAGGAAAGTCAGGAAGGGGTTTTAATTTTCCAGATTTCTGATGACATGAAGGACAAGCTCTCTACTATGGAGCTGAAAGTGGAATATAATAACGCTGAAAATGTTATTACGATATTATAATTAAGGGGGGTTCTGGGTTTATGGACACAAATATCTTATTGGAGAGTGGAACTAACGAATTAGAGGTCTTGGAATTCACTATTAGTGGTAACCATTATGGTATTAATGTTGCCAAGGTAAGAGAAATTTTATCTATGACAGACATTACACCTATTCCTAATTCGCATCCTTGCATTGAAGGTATCTTTATGCCAAGAGATACCATAATAACTGTTATTAATCTTGTAAGAGCATTAGGTTTTGAAGAAATGAATAGACAGAAGGGTGAAATGCTTATTGTCACTAATTTCAATAATCTAAACATAGCTTTTGAGGTTGATCAGGTTTTGGGTATACATCGTGTTTCATGGATGGATATTGTTAAACCGGATAATACTGTTAATGCTCCGGGTGTTGGAATTGCAACAGGTATTATCAAGAAACTTGAGAATCTTATTATCGTTCTTGACTTTGAGAGAATTGTTGAGGAGATATGTCCTGAGACAAGTCTTAAGATGTCAGAGGTTGCACAACTTGGAGAGAGAGAACGTAACAATTCTCCGTTGTTCTTGGCAGAGGATTCTCCGATGTTATCCAAACTTGTTAAAGATGCTCTTACAACAGCAGGATATACTAATCTCAATTGTTATGCGAACGGTGAGGAATTATGGAACAAACTTCTTGAACTTAAGAAGAATAATGGTGTTGATTATGGAGTAAAGGTTGTAATTACAGATATTGAGATGCCACAGATGGATGGTCACAGACTTATCAGACTTATACGTAATGATGAAGCATTGCAGCATCTTCCGATTATCGTATTTTCATCCCTTATCAATGATGAGATGAAGAGAAAAGGTGAGAAACTTGGTGCTGATGCTCAGATTACCAAGCCGGAGATAGGAAAACTGGTTCAGACCATAGATGAACTTATCGTCAACGGAAGAAAACCGGATGACGAGGAGATATAGTTATACGTAATGTACATTCATTATAGACGGTATAACAGTATGAGATAAAACGATATTGAGTAATGAAAGTAGGGACTGTCAAACGACAGTCCCTTTACTTATCTGAATGGAATCACGACATAGCATATAAAACTAGATTAGTCTAAAGAGAATTCTCCCTTTGTATCTTCATTAAATACACAGTAAACCATATTCTCTTCAGGTTTAACGTATAACTGTAATGAAGAAAGCTCTGAAGCCTTCTTGCCGCCGTCTGTCCATATTTTCTTAGCCTTAGCTATTAAATCTTTTTCTTCTAACTGCTTCTCCTGATATTCAACATATAAAGTAGATTTCATAATAATATCCTCCTTTTAGATTCATTCAGATATTAAATACTATATAATAAATGGTAATAAATTGCAATAGCAAAATTATTTGCTGCATTCAAAGGATGTTTCTTGTTAAATTTGTAAAGGTATGATACAATACTTTTTGATATTTTACTATGAAAGTCCAAGAAGCCGAGACTGAAAGCGACGGCTGATTGGGTAACTTTCTGTATACAGCGGCGCTTAGTGAATCTAAGCCCTCAGGGCGACTGATGAGCTTAGCATAGTCGTTTACTATGAAGTAGTATGAGGTGGCGTATCTTTATGGATGAAAGTTATCTTGACAGTCTATTGAATGAGTTTTCATTAGATAAAGAGATTGATAATAAAATTGAAGATGAGCTTGATGAACAGATTCAAAGTGAAAAAGACAAATATCAAGAGGAACAGACTGTATCTAGAGAGGAAGCATTTAATTATGATCTTGAGCAGGATGCTGGCTTTGGTGTGCCTGAAAGTGATTTGGATTTTTCGGAAGATCAGATTGATGAATTGGACAACCTTGATAACCTTGCGGATTTGGATATAGGGGATTTGGATTTTTCAGATATAGATTTTGATGATTTGGATATCACGAAGTTAAGTGGTGATATTGATGATTCTGATTTTGATGAACTCTTGAAGGATTTTGAGGGCAATCTTGAGATTCCTTCATTAAACGATGAAGATGATGGTGATCAGAATATAGGGCGACAAAATGATGAACAATCAGATTCACAGGATAATTCAGGTGACGTGGAATCGTTAACAATGGATTCAAAATTGCAGGTTGGAGTGGAAGAAGAGCAAAAGGGTGATGTCAGCGAAGATATTGACGGGACTGCCAATGAGGTTTCGTCAAATGATGAGATTGCTTCAGATGATTCTTCGCAGGCTTTAGGTGATCTAAATGAGGATAATTTTGATGCTGATTCGTTCCTTGACAGTCTGTTGAGTGAAGATTCGATTGAAGAAGCTGATGTACCTGAGATGTCTAATGAACCTGCTTCAGATGGTGAAGACGGTTCCGAAAATGATTCAGATTCACTTGATGATCTTTTGGGTGGTGAACGATCAGAAGATAATGATGCTCAACCTGATGGAGCAGGTGAGAATGCGGAAGATGATTTGTTGTCTATGCTTGACCTGCAAGAAGACGAAGGCGGAAACGGACAGGGCGGTTCGGATAAAGACGGAGCAAACGAGGCGGGAAATGATTCCGGTGAGCCGGATATGTCTGCTTTAGAAGGTCTTGATGATATAGAAGATATATCTTCTGAGAAACCAAAGAAGAAAAAGCGTTCATTAATGGAGATTCTCTTTGGAGAGCCCGATGAAGATGATGAGCCTACGGAAGAGGAAATCAGAGCGAAAGAGGAAAAGAAAGCTGCAAAAAAAGCCAAGAAAGAGGCAGATAAAGAAAAAAAGAAGGAACAGGCTGACAAGGATAAAGAAGAAAAAAGTAGAAAAGATGCAGACAAGAAACAGAAAAATGAGGAAAAGAAGCGTATTAAAGCCGAAAAAAAGGCTAAAAGAAAAGCTGAGGACGCTGCAGAGGCTGCAAAGGAAAAGAAGCTTAATAAGCCTGCTGTTATTTTCATTTTTTCAATACTAATTGGTGGTGTAGGTTTTCTGTATCTTTCATCGATAGATTTTAATTACAAAATTGCAATTCAGCAAGCAGCAAGCTATTTTGCAAACCAAAAATATCATAAAGCTTATGATGAAATCAAAGGTGTTGATGTCAAAGAAAAAGACAAGCCGTTAAAAGATAGAATATACACTGTAATGTATGTTGAACGTTTATATGAATCCTATGAGAATAATATTGAGCTTGGTAGAAATAAGAAGGCGTTGGATTCACTTTTGCGCGGAGTAAGTAAGTACTATGAGTATTATGATGATGCACAAGAGCTTGATATTGTGAGTGATCTTGATTTTTCATTTGCTCAGATCAAGAATGCTTTAGAGATTAATTATGGCATAGACCTTAACAGAGCTATGGAGATTAATGAATTAGATGATTATGAGTATATGAAAACAATTAGAGAATACACTGATTCTCAAGAAGAATAACTAGATTAAAAGATTTGAGGTATTGATTATATGGTATCAATAATTGACTATGATGCGGGTAACATCAAAAGTGTAGAGAAGGCATTACAATCTTTAGGACAAGAGGTTGTTATAACAAGAGATAAGGATGAAATATTATCAAGTGACCATGTTATACTACCTGGTGTTGGAAGCTTTGGCGATGCCATGAACAGACTTAATGAATTTGGATTATGCAACACCATCTATGATGTTGTAGACAAGAAAATACCATTTCTTGGAATTTGTCTTGGTCTTCAATTGTTATTTGAGTCCAGTGAAGAATCACCCGGAGTATCCGGACTTGGAATTCTTAAGGGCAAGATATTAAAAATACCTGATTCACCCGATTTAAAAATTCCACATATGGGATGGAATTCATTGGATATTAGAAAAGGTTCTTCCTTGTATAAAGGAATACCTGATAATCCATATGTATATTTTGTACATTCATATTATCTAAAGGCAGATAATGAGGAAGAAGTTGCTGCAACAACGGATTATTCTGTGAGAATACATGCGGGAATAGAGAAAGATAATATTTTTGCATGTCAGTTCCATCCTGAGAAGAGTAGTTCGGTAGGACTTGGCATTCTTCGTAATTTTGTTAATATTCAAGGTTTTGGCGAAAAGGAGAAATAAGATGCACACTAAAAGAATTATACCATGTCTTGATGTTACGGGAGGCAGGGTTGTTAAAGGGATTAATTTTGTTAATCTGCGTGATGCCGGTGATCCTGTGGAAATAGCCAAGGCATATGATAA
Organism: uncultured Lachnospiraceae bacterium; assembly: GCA_902793335.1. Lineage (GTDB taxonomy): Bacteria > Bacillota > Clostridia > Lachnospirales > Lachnospiraceae > CAG-590. The sequence continues at coordinate 49,411 of CADBCZ010000009.1, read as the reverse complement.
AGCAGGTGCTGATGAATTGGTATTTCTGGATATCACAGCATCGTCTGATGCAAGAAATATTGTCATTGATATGGTAAGAAGAGTTGCAGAGACGGTATTTATTCCTTTTACTGTCGGTGGAGGAATTAGAACGGTAGATGATTTTAAAGCTATTTTGCGTGAGGGTGCTGATAAAATATCCATTAATTCATCAGCAATTAATAATCCGGAGCTTATTAGTGAAGCTGCTTATAAATTTGGCAGTCAGTGTGTTGTTGTTGCAATTGATGCCAAAAAGAGAGCGGATAATTCAGGATGGAATGTTTACAAAAATGGTGGACGCATAGATGTTGGCCTGGATGCCGTTGAATGGGCGGCTAAAGCATGTGAACTTGGTGCGGGTGAAATACTTCTTACAAGTATGGATTGTGATGGAATGAAAACAGGCTATGATATAGAACTGACCAAAGCCATAAGTGAAGCGGTATCTGTACCGGTGATAGCGTCAGGTGGTGCCGGAAATAAGGAGCATTTCTATGACGCTTTGACAGAGGGTAAAGCGGATGCAGCTTTAGCAGCATCATTGTTTCATTATAAAGAATTGGAAATAATGGATCTTAAGAAATATCTTAGAGATAGAGATGTTTCAGTAAGATTATAATATGTAACTAAGGAATGTTGGCAGAGATGAATACAGAAATAATTATCAAAGAAAATACAGTGACTATCAATGAATATCTTGGGATTCGCAAGATGGTCAATTGGAAAAAATTATCAGAGGTACAGGCAAAGAAAGCTCTTGATAACAGTTTATATTATGTTGGTGCATATAAAGGTGATGAAATTGTTGGATTGGGAAGAATTGTCGGTGATGGAGCTGTAATATGCTATGTTCAGGATTTAATAGTAATACCAAAGTATCAGGGAAAGGGAATTGGATCGCGCATACTTAATACACTTATTGATTACGTAAAAAAAATAGGCGAGGATGATACAACTATGATGATGTGTCTTATGTGTGCTAAAGGCAGAGAGAGGTTTTATGAGAAACATGGCTTTATAGCAAGACCTACGGATTCGTTGGGTCCCGGAATGATACAATACTTAGAGATTACAGATTAGGAGTTATATCAATGAGAAAGAATACATTTAGACACATATTGCTTGCTGCTGTGTTGTTGATTTCTACATTTAGTTTGACGGCATGCGGTAACAGACCAGATTCAAATGGTTCTATGAAATCAGAGGACGGTAGAAAGTATGGCGGTCTTATTGAGGCAAAGTCCGATGAGGTTGTTCACACAGCTTTTTTTGATATGAAAGTTAATTCATCAAAAAAATGCAGTACATATCAATTTCAGGATGGTTTGTATGCCGCTGACAGCGGTAAAAGTTATTTAGAAGTAGAGATTACAATCACTAATACCTATGATAAAGATTTGCCAATGAGTATATCGGATTTTACACTTGATTACAGTGAGAATGAAAACAAAGATATTATCACCGGTTATGGAATGACGGAGCTTGGAATAGATGGATTTATGGACAATATTTTTACTTTAAAACTGGGAGAATCGATAACAAAATCTATATTGTTTATAGTTGATGATCGTGCTGAATATCTGCTTTGTTATAAAGAATTTTATGAGGACAAATTTGAAGGTGATTCTTATGAAATTACATTGGTTCCTGAAATGTTAGAACCTGCCGTTACTACAGAGACTACAACAGAAACAGCTGTTGAAGAGTCTACAGAGGCTGCTACTGAGGAGCCGTCCACGGAAACCGAAGAGACAAGTGAAGAAGTGCAGTCAGAAGAAAATGTAGATACAGGAATTGATGAAGAATAATTGACGTTTCCAGTCAACATTTAAATAAGACATTCATATATTAACAGTAAAGATAATTTATGATGATGGTTAAATATATGAATAAGATAGATTTAATAAAACATGGAAATTACGAAAATGAACACGATAATCTCAATAAGAATTATCGTGTTCATATACATGTGATAGAAAAAGGAGACACTTTATATAAGCTTGCAAGAATATATGATATAAAATTAACGGATATTATGCGTTTAAATCCGTACGTTAATGTTTATAATCTCAATATAGGTGATGAGTTGCTTATACCCGGTGTCGATAAGAATGATTGACATAGAAATACTAATAAAGGGATGGTTTACTTATGGATTTTATGACAAAATTGGAAAGAAAATTTGGAAAGTTCGCAATACCCAATCTGACACTGATTCTAATTGGTTGTTTTGTGCTTGGATATTTGCTTGAGATAATGAGTCCGGAGGCTTTGTCAATTATCTCCTTAGAACCCGATAAAGTAATGAAAGGTCAGATTTACAGATTATTGACATGGGTTATTATTCCACCAAGCGGAGTCAGCATATTTGTTATAATAACTCTTATGTTTTATTTTTATGTAGGACGAACTCTGGAAAATACTTGGGGTGATTTCAGATATACTGTTTATATCCTGGCCGGAGTAATCTTCACTGATATAGGCGTTATGGCAACATACATTATTATGATTCTTGCCGGAAATAAAGAGATGATAGATTTAAGTATTCAATATTATGGTTGGTATGGAGCTTCGACATATTACTTATGTATGAGCATGTTCCTTGCATATGCATTTATGTTTCCTGATCTACAGGTTCTTCTGTATTTTATAATTCCTATTAAGGTAAAATGGTTGGGTTATCTCGATATTGCTTATCTTATTGTATCAATATTGACATTTGGACTTTCTCATAATTATACAGGAATGATTACAGTTATTATGTCTGTACTTAATTTCATTGTATTCTACTTTATGATGAAGGGTAAGACGAGAGTTTCTCCTGCTCATAAGAAAAGGAAGAGACAATACAAACGTGAGGTAAGACAGACACAGCTTCTGACAAGACATAAGTGTGCTATATGCGGTCGGACCGAGGAGGATGACCCTACGCTTGAGTTTAGATATTGTTCTAGATGTAAAGGCAATTATGAATATTGCCAGAATCATTTATTTACTCATGAGCATAAAAAATGATTAATAAAAGGAAAAGATAAATGAAAGCAGAATACAAAAAAATAATTAAAGAAATAAAGAGACGCAATAACTTAGAATATAATCTGCCTGAATACGGGAATGCATATATTGATTCGGTTTATGAATATAATTTTATAAGACTTGTGCTTAATTATTATACTCTTAAAGAGGTTTTTGATGAAGGCGGTACAATCATGCAGGACAAACCGCTGATTGATACATTAGAGGATATTCATACAATTATCTTCGAGTCTGTAATGTCAGAGGATGGTGTTGAAAACAGTGTTGATTGTATAAAAAGACTTGCGGATATACGTAAAGAACTGACTGATCGAATGGTTGTACTTACATCATATACAGATGCCTTACAGATATATGAATATGTGCTTAATCGTGTAGAATTTGGTATAACAGGTGAAAAATATGATGTAGATATAGATGCTTTTTCGGAGAGAATATTTAAATACATATTCAATGATAATGACAAGATGGTTATAAACAGTAAAATACAGATGGTGACAGCTCAGTTACCTGTTCGTATGACAAAGAGCAAGTTTTATGACTATATTAACGCAACTCTCAATATATACAAGGGCTCAGACAAAACTTCAGTAGACAGTTTTATTGATATGGTGAAGTCTACATCAGTTATTGACAAACCCAAAGGATATGGAAAACTTTATCCTGAAATATATCGTATGATTGCACAATTGGATGAAACAGATTTTAAGAATCTGAATTTAGATGCATTCAAATTTATTATGGAACAATTTTCTCTTACCTCTGTACATTTGACGGATATGGTAAGTAATCATCTTATTCTTATGGAGATTGTTAATGCATTGTATAGTATACTTTTAGCTATGCCGTATCAGCAGAATAACGGTGAGGCTCTAAAAGCAGCCTGTTCTATGACAGGAAGTCTGCATGACGCATTTATATCAGGAGGAGATATTCCTGAGGAGGTTGACTTACAGTTTGAAAAGATAGAAGGTGTTCAGGAATATTTATCAGAGGATATTTTACAATTTGAGAGTGTACTCAATGATGTAATAGAGGAATCGAGTGATGAGATTTCATGGATAATGGCAGATGAACTTTTCAAGCGTCTTGATAAAATTTCAAAATTGATGTCTAACAGTTTATTTATCGAATTGAATGAAGATAAAAGGGTAGAAGAAGCTGATGATATTTATATCAGGAATAAATGCGATGAATTGATAAAGGCTTTTGGAGAGTTTTTTGAAAATCATTCAAAAGAAATCAACAGAGCTGTTATGGGTGCTGTGTTTTCTAATATGCCGGTATTATTTAATTCTGTGCAGGAAATAAAGGATTATATTGATCATAGTCTTAGCAAATGTGGTAATGAAAGTGAACTTATGGCATGTGGAAAGATTATTGATGAAATGATGTCTGAAGAATAATAGGTTAATATGCGTGGAATTGACGGGGTGGCATTGTGAGATTTCTTTTTTCTGATAAATTGTATAGTGATGGATTTTCTGAAAAGAAGTTGAAATCTGTCCGCAATCAAATTTTGCATGGTAAAATAAAAATAGGTATTTTTCTTGTCACGCTTCCGCTGGTAGATGATGGGATTCTGGAGATATACTGGTATCCTGAATTTTTGCAACCTATATATAAAGCTTTTGAACAAGAGGTGACTGTTGTAGGTGTAGCAAAATCCAGAGAAGATGCATTTTCACTTGTGGAAAGAATTATCAAAGATGTGGGTGAAAGTGGCAAAGGACTACAGATAAATGATTATTTTAAGGGTTGACTAATATGATTTTAACTATATTTAAGACAATCGGGATTATTATTCTGGTGATTCTTTTTCTTATAATCCTCATATTGGCAGTGGCGCTGCTGACACCTATAAAGTATATGTTTAATGTCAAATACTATGATGATCCGGATGTTCTGGCAGTTGTAAAATATGCGCCGGTTGGATTAAATGCAAAGGTGACATTTAAAGAGGATACTTTGAAATATACCGTTAAAGCTCTTGGGGGAGTTATAATGACGAACACTGATGAAAAGCTTTCGTGGCTGGGAAAGAAGATTTCAGGTGCCTATGAACCTGATGTAAATGCAGTAGATTTAGATAGTGCAAACGCGGATGATAAGCAGGGTGATATAATCAGTAATGATGATAATGTCACTACGGAAGTTGATAAAAAGAAAAATAATAAGACCAAAAGATTAAAAACAACAAAGGATAAGCGTCCGTTTTCTGAAAAAATAGCCGAGAAGGCTGAGCATATTAAGAAAAAACTTTCAGAAATTTTATATAAGTTAAAGAAACTTAACAAGAAAAGAGAAGGACTTGTAAAAGTTTTGCAAAGTGAAAGGTTTGAAGTTGCGAAAAAAGATATGATACGCTATATCAAGTCGATTTTAAATGCAATTAAACCAAAAAAGTTAAATGGAAACATACATTTTGGGTTCGATGATCCTGCTACTACAGGACAGGTTTTAGGTGGTCTGGCAACATTTTTACCATTGTATGACGGTAAAATAGATATAAGACCTGATTTTGAGAAGCAGATTATTGAGGGGGATGTTAATGGATATGGGAAATTCAGACTCATAACCTTTGTTACAACAGGAATTAAAATTTTGTTTAATCGAAATCTTATGAGAGTAATTAAGAGAATACAAACTATACTAGAGGCCTAGGAGGATTAGATAATGGCAAATAACGATTTTAATCAAACAGTAAGTTCATTGTTTTCCGGAATGGACAAATTCATGACTACAAAAACAGTTGTAGGAGAACCTAAAACAGTTGGTGATACTATACTCGTTCCGTTAGTAGATGTCAGTTTTGGTGTAGCTGCAGGTGCTTTTGCAGGTGAGAAGAAGGATAATGGAGCCGGCGGAATGGGCGGAAAGATGTCTCCTAGTGCAGTGCTTGTTATTCACGGTGATCAGATAAGATTGGTAAATGTTAAAAATCAGGATACAATAACTAAGGTTTTGGACATGCTGCCTGATGTGATTGACAGGTTTAAAAAGAAAGACGGTGAGGTTGATCTGAATTCTCCTGAAATTGATAAAGCCGTAGATGATATAGTTGAAACAGAATAAGAACATTTTTATTAAAGCCGCATATACTGTTTTATAGTAAGATGAATCTGGATGGAACTATGAGACGGGTATGGGGCTTTGCTTTTTTCTGGTTTGCACTTGGTATGATAGCAGATTTTTTATTGAAAGGCTTTTGGAATTTTTTTGTTCTTATGTCTGCTTTGATAATTGCGTATATTCTCTTTTGTCGATGCTAAAAAGAATAGTAGTAGTTGGAATAGAATAATATAAATTAAAAGTAAAAAAAATAGTACTGCAAAAGCAGTACTAAATTTTATAAATTATGCTCTTTCAACTTTGCCTGAACGCAAGCAAGATGTACAAACATAGATTCTCTTAGGTGTACCATCAACGTTAGCCTTAACCTTCTTAATGTTTGACTTCCACATCTTGTTAGATCTTCTATGAGAATGACTCACCTTAATTCCGAAATGAGCGCTTTTATCACATATTGAACACTTTGCCACAGCTGACACCTCCTTGAAATTAATTAACCTATCGGTTTGCAACACGTCAATTTTATCAGAAGTGAATCGTAAATGCAAGCATAAATTTTAAAAAATATCAAATTTTGAATTTTACTTGCGCAAGAAGTGGTGTAATGGTATGATAAGATGCAGTTGTAAATAATACCCGATTTATATTTTTAAAGTAGATATAATTTAAAAAAGGAGGTTTCCACATGAAGATAGAATTAGATAATGGAAACGGTGACATTGTAATTGAAAGTGAAGTTATCGCTCAATATGCCGGACAATCTGCTGTTGAGTGTTTTGGTATAGTTGGAATGGCCACAGTCAACATGAAAGATGGAATAGTCAAGTTGCTTCGCGGTGACAGTATTTCCAAGGGAGTAAATGTTGCGGTTGGTGATAATAATGCCATAGATATAGATTTTCATATTATTGTAGCTTACGGAGTGAGTATTTCAACTGTTTGTGAGAATTTGATGTCAACAGTTCGCTATAAAGTAGAAGAATTTACCGGTATGCAGGTTGAAAAGATCAACGTATTTGTTGAAGGCGTACGGGTTATTGATTAGGAGGAACTATGAGCGAGAACAATAGTCATAATAATGTAGGTCTTGATGCAAAGGGATTGCAATATGCATTTTTGGCGGGTGCTAAGAGCATTGAAGAGAAGAAAGATTATATTAATGAATTGAATGTATTTCCTGTTCCTGATGGAGATACAGGTACTAATATGACTTTGACTATAACTGCTGCTGCAAAAGAAGTAGCTGCGATTACTGAGCCGACTTTTGCTAATGTAACGAAGGCTATGTCTACAGGTTCATTGCGTGGAGCAAGAGGTAATTCCGGAGTTATTCTTTCACAGCTTATAAGAGGTCTTTGTAAGGGTTTGGAGGATAAGACTGAAATAACAACAGATGTGATTGCTGCTGCGTTTGAACGTGCTGTCGCTACTGCATATAAAGCTGTTATGAAACCAAAAGAAGGAACGATATTAACTGTTGCAAAGGGATTGTCTGATAAAGCGACAGAACTTGCGAAAGCAAAGAAAACACCTCTTGAGTTTGCTACCGAAGTACTTGAATATGGCAGGGAGGTTCTCGACAAGACTCCTGATATGTTACCTGTATTAAAAGAGGCAGGAGTTGTTGATTCAGGTGGAGAAGGACTTATGACAATCCTTGAAGGTGCATTTGCTGCGCTTACAGGTAAGGTTTCATATGATTTTTCCAACGGATATGATAGTGAAGGTGTTGGAACTAATTCTGACAGACCTGCACCGGATGCTTCGGGACTGCGTATGTCTAATTCGCTTGGGATTGACAGAAAATCAATAGACACATCGCATATTAAGTATGGTTATTGTACAGAGTTTATAATTATTCTTGAGAAGGATTTTCCGAAGTCTGAAGAAGAAAAGTTCAAATCATTCTTGTTGTCTATAGGTGATTCTTTGGTAGTAGTTGCAGATGATACTATTTGTAAAGTTCATGTGCATACCAATCATCCGGGTCAGGCTTTTGAGAAGGCATTGGAATATGGTTCTCTTACCAGTATGAAAGTTGATAATATGCGTGAAGAGCATAGAGAGAAGGTTATTACCGAGGCTGAAAAGGCTGCTGCTGGCGTAAGTACTTCTAATGCAAAGATTGGGAATGATGAGTTCGAAGGTCATAATGTAAGCATTGCTAACGATGAAAAGCATGAGGAAGACAAAGCTGATTCAGAAAAACAGAAGGAATATGGCTTTATTGCAGTATCGGTTGGACAGGGAATGAATGACATTTTTAAGGATCTTGGTGTTGATCATCTTATCGAAGGTGGTCAGACAATGAATCCAAGTACTGAGGATATGCTCAATGCAATAGAAAAGGTTAATGCAAAGACAATTTATATTCTTCCGAACAATAAGAATATTATTCTTGCTGCTAACCAGGCAAAAGATTTGACAGAAGATAAAGAAATTGTTGTTGTGCCGTCAAAGACTGCTCCACAGGGCATTGCTGCGCTTATAGCGTTTGACGCACAGTCATCTTCTGAGGATAACCTTGCTAACATGATATCAGATATGGATAATGTTAAAACCGGTCAGGTGACATATGCCGTTAGAGATACAACTATTGATGGTAAAACAATTAATGCCGGTGATATTATGGGGATAGACGATAATGGTATTCAATCAGTATCAACTGATTTGGTTGAAGCGACTAGAAAACTGCTTGAGAATATGGTCGATGATGACTCTGAACTTATAAGTATTTACTATGGCGCAGAGGTTAAAGAAGAGGATGCTAAAGAGTTTGAAAATTATGTGACTGAGACTTATGAAGATTGTGATGTAGAGTTTAATTATGGTGGACAACCTATTTACTACTATATTCTCTCGGTTGAATAGAATATCACACGGTGTCGGAATAACATATTAAATAATTATTTATGGTGGTGCTCAGGTGTCTTGATTAAGATTACTGCACCACCATGATTATTTTTATGTAACGGATATCGGTATACATTGTCATGTATAACAATAGTAAAGATGCTTGTTGGTATGGATGTGGTAAGTATGAATATAAAAGATAAAGTGGAAAATTTGAAGGGAGTAGGTCCTAAAACTTCAGGTTTATTTGAAAAATTAAATATTAATACGATTGATGAGTTGTTGAGGTTTTATCCAAGAAATTATCTTACATATGAAAAGACATGTGATATAGAAAATGCTACTGCGGGAGAAAGGGTGGCTATAAAGGCAACTATTAATACTTATGTTGATATTAAAAAAATCAGAAAATTAACTCTGGTTACCTGTATGGTGAAAGATAGTACAGGGCAGGTGAAACTGGTGTGGTATAATTCTCCATTTTTAAAACAGGTATTCCATATTGGACAGACTTATATTTTTGTAGGAAATCTTACAATCAGGAACAATCAGTATACAATGGAACATCCTGAATATTATACTGTTGAGCAGTACGAAAATATGAAGATGACAATGCAGCCCATTTATCCATTGACAATGGGACTCAGTAATAAGACAGTAACCAAATCTGTAAAAGCTGCCTTGCCTCTTGTTGATGAAATAGAAGATAATATTCCTCAATCTATTATAGATAAATACTCTTTGATGCCGCTTTCTTCTGCAATAAAAGGTGTTCACTTTCCAGAAAATTTTGAAAGTATGTTAGAATGCAGGAATAGACTTGTTTTTGATGAATTCTTTATGTTTCTTGTAAAGATGGCATTGATCCGAGAACATACTGTTAAAGAATCTAATAACTTTGTTATAAATGATTTTACTGAAACGGACAGGTTCATATCCAATATGCCATTTGAATTGACGAAAGGACAAAAAACTGCGGTAGAAGATATCAGGAAAGATCTTGCTGGTTTGACAGTGATGAACAGGTTGATACAGGGAGACGTTGGTTCCGGAAAAACAGCAGTTGCAGAGATTGCAATTTTATCTACGGTTAAAAATGGATATCAGGCAGCTTTTATGGCACCGACAGAGGTGTTGGCGAAACAACATTATGACAATCTGATAAGGGATTATAAAGACTATGATGTAAGTGTTGAACTGTTGGTGGGTTCGACAAAACTATCAGAGAAACGAAGAATCTATGAAAAACTGTTAAATGGAGATATTGATGTTTTAGTAGGAACACATGCTCTTATACAGGATAAAGTGGTCTATAATAATCTGGCTTTGGTAATAACGGATGAACAGCATAGATTTGGAGTTCGACAGAGAGAGAAGTTATCCAAGAAAGGTAAAGAGCCTCATGTTCTTGTTATGAGTGCCACTCCGATTCCAAGAACACTTGCTATCATAATGTATGGTGATCTTGATATTTCAATTATAAAGGATATGCCGGCCAACAGAAAACCGATCAAGAATTGTGTGGTTGGTCCTAAATACAGACCTACCGCATACAAGTTTATGAAGGAACAAATTGATGAGGGGCACCAGATATATATAATATGTCCAATGGTCGAAGCAAGTGAAAATGTTGAAGCTGAGAATGTAATAGAATATCAGGAGAGACTAAAAGATTATTTTTCTCCCGAAATTAATATTACATATCTACACGGAAAGATGTCTGCCGATGAAAAAAACGAGATAATGGAGAATTTTATTGAGAAAAAGATAGATATCCTTATATCAACAACTGTTATAGAGGTAGGTATCAACAATCCTAATGCAACAGTTATGATGATAGAAAATGCAGAAAGGTTTGGTCTTGCTCAGCTTCACCAGCTTAGAGGAAGAGTTGGACGCGGGGATTTTCAGTCTTACTGTATAATGCTTTGTTCTTCCGATAATAAAGATGCACTTAAAAGACTTGATATATTAAATAAATCTAACGATGGATTTTTTATAGCAAATGAAGATTTAAAACTTAGAGGACCTGGGGATTTCTTTGGTGTAAGACAGAGCGGAGAAATGTTGTTTATGCTCGGAGACATTTATAATAATGCAGATATTTTAAAAAAGGCATCGGATGCCGTAACATATCTGCAAAAGGAATCATTTCCGTTAGAGATCTTGTCGGATAATAATACAACGGTATATTTGTAATATTGCTTGACAATTCTCTTTTTTTAACTAAAATAAATAAGGAGTTTGGTTTATGAGAGTAATAGCTGGAAAAGCACGCAGTATCCAACTTAAGGCACCTGAAGGGATGGAGACACGTCCGACTACCGATCGCATAAAGGAAACACTTTTTAATATGATTAATAACAATATTTATGACTCATGTTTCCTTGATTTGTTTGCAGGTAGCGGCGGCATAGGTATTGAGGCACTTAGTCGCGGAGCAAGAAAGGCATACTTTATTGAGAGTAACCGAAAGGCTTGTAGCGTGATAGAGGCCAATCTTTCAAAGACACATCTTGTTGAAGATGCATTTATTATTAATACCAATGCTTTGAATGCTTTAAGCAGGTTGTCGTCGGACGAGAAGTTTGATATTGTTTTTATGGATCCACCTTACGGTAAGGGACTGGAAAAGGAGATTCTTTCTAAGCCTACATTTATTGATATACTGAATGAAGATGCGTTGGTTATAGTCGAATCTGATCTTGAGACTTCGTTTATGAAGGATGAGTTTAATGGACTTCGTATTGTAAAAGAGAAGATTTATAAGACCAATAAGCATACGTTTTTTGAAAAAACAGATGACAAAGGAAACGAGGAATTATAATTGAGTAAGGTTATTTATCCGGGTAGTTTTGATCCGGTAACATATGGTCATCTTGATATTATCAAGCGTTCTGCATCTATGTTTGAAGAGGTAATCGTGGGAGTTCTTTCCAATAGTGCCAAGAACCCACTATTTACACTTGAAGAGAGAACTGAGATGATAGAAGATGCAGTGAAAGATTTTGATAATGTTAAGGTTATTAATTTTGATGGACTCTTGATAGATTATATGAAAAAGAATGATATTTCAGTGATTGTGAGAGGTCTTCGCGCAGTTACTGATTTTGAATATGAACTGCAGATTGCTCAAAGCAACAGGAAAGTCAGCAAGGATACTATTGATACCGTATTTCTGACAACAAGTATTGACTATGCATATCTTAGTTCAAGTATTGTCAAGGAATACGCAAGGTATGGAACGGATGTCAGTGAATTTGTTCCGGGAAATGTAGCGATTAGACTTAAAGAAAAGTTGAACTAAAGAAAAAATGGAGGAAAGACAAGTGGCTAGGAAGAGTATTGAAGATGTAATGAATGAAATTGAGGATTTTATGAACAGTTGTAAGACAACAGCTTTGTCATCTAACAAGGTGGTTGTTCCTAGAGATGAGTTTGATGAATTGTTTGGTGATCTTAAAGTTAAGATCCCTGCTGAGATAGACCGTTGTAAGAAAATTATGCGCAACAAAGAGGCTATTTTAATGGACGCCAGAAAGACAGCTGATGAAATTATTAATCAGGCTCAGGCTCAGGCTAATCAAATGATATCAGAGACTGCAATTGTTAATCAGGCTAATCAGCAGGCTTATGAGACTGTTGAACTTGCGCGTGTTCAGGCGAATGATATGCTCGCACAGGCAGCTGCTGAGTCGAATGAGATAAGACTTGGTTCTATGAAGTATACAAACGATATTATGTTAGGCATCCGTAATTATGTTGAGGCTACTCTTCAGGCCGAGCGTGCAAATTATGAGAATCTTATTGCAACTCTTGAAAATGATTACCTTATTGCAAATGCCAATCTTGATGAAATTCAGAATCAGATTGTTGAGTTTACAGGTGATCCTAACAGTGTTACAAAAGCTCCTCAGATGAAGGTTGCTGCCAATGGAAAGGCTGTTCCGCCTGCACCAAAGGCAAAACAGAGCATGGTTGAGAAGGTAAAACAGGCTGTAAGCGGCAAGGATGACAAAGCTGATATGGCTGTTGAAGAGAAGAAAAACGGTTTGTTTGACAAAACTGTAGAAACTGAAGCTTCAGTTGTTGTTAAGGATAATGATACTATAGAGGTTAAAAATGATAATAAGCCTGTAAATGACAATAAAGATAACAAAAATATAGCGAAAGATACTAAGAAAGAAAAAGAAACTGAATCAACGTTTCAGGAAATAGAGAATGATAATCAGGTAGCGGCTACAGAAGAAAAGCCTAAAAAGGTTAAAAAGGTAGTCAAAAAAAGAAATCCTGTAATACATACACCACAGACAGCTCAAGAGACAGTTGCCAAAACGTTAGAGGCTGCTGCGAATAATAAAGTTGATAAAACTGTTTATAAGGCAAATGGTGAACAGGCAAGAGAGGTTCCTCCTATGGAAGGCAATGTCAAGAGAGGACCTAGAGTAGGAAGAGCTGTAGTTGAGGAAGCTGCTGATAATAGTACGATTAAGGAAACTTCATCTGCAAAAGATGGCAAATCGGTTGGCGTTATAGATGATTTTACCATGGAAAAGAAGTTTTAATTAAATTTCAAATAAAAGAAAGTAAGTATGAAAGTACCTGAGGATATGATAATTTTATCCATCAGGTACTTTTTGATTGATGAAGCTTCATATAACAGCACGCCCTTTATTTGAAAAGCAGTACATAATCCGCCAAAGGAAGACAAGGTTGTCAGAAGGCAACAGCGAAGAGTGTTTGAAATGTTGAGATTGTTTATCAAATTCATTCCGTTTGTAATTTCCATAAATGCAAGTAAACATTTAGATAAATTATTATTTGATTTAGGGAGTAAAATGTTTAAGACAATAGAAAATATAATTACATATATACCTATCACTACCATTATATTTACTGCCTGTATAAATGTTCCTGAAATATTAATATGTTTGTCTGATTCATAATTGATTTCAGGGTTAGAGTTCTGATTTAAATCAGAGTTGCTTTGATTAAAATTATAAATATAAAATAAAAATATATGAGGAAGATATATCAATAACAGGAACACAGGGATGGATAGTGATTTTTTTGGTAGCATGGGATATACAAAACCGAGTAGGAACATTGGACTGGCCTGACTGGAAAATGATAGTAGCTTATTAGCTGTGTTGGAATTGATATTTTGTGAAGAAACGAAATCATTAAGTATTTTTGCGCCTATAGGATATCCGCATAAATTACCAAAGATAATTGCAATTAATATATATGCCCGTTCAGATTTATTTGAAAAATAACAGGTTAGATTTTTATAGGAGCTTGTTTCAAACAAAGCGTTAGTGATAATAATAAATGGCAACAGAGCCGGTATAAGCATACGATACCATACGATTAGACCGGAGCGGGTGCCGGACATAACTTCATTGTGAAATATTAATGTCAGAAAAATAAGTGTTGTCAGAAAAACAGATCTTTTCATAGTAGTGCATTTATTTTTTGATTAATGAAAATATATGTTGATACCTACAGTATTATTACTGATTGTTCGTAATCATTTGGTAGAATGATACCGTATTTGTTATAAAATACCTGACGGTAAAGTTTGTTTTCGTATATTTCACGTAAAAATAATTGAAATTCACTTTTAGATAATATATTCTTTGCCAGAGATGTTTTATTGATTACAGGGACATCGCAAACCTCTTTCATATCTTTGATGAGATGTGTAGAATTATTGCGTACTCCTAATAATCGTATATAATATACATTTTCGGGAGGATATTCTTTAATAAGTTGTTTAGAGCGGGAAAGAATAACGTTGAAAAGTGCACGTCTTACCCTTGCTTTTGTGTTATGTTTTGATGAAAGAATATCAATAAGTTCATTAAATGATGAAGGCATTATTGAAAGGTTTTTTATAGTATTGGATAATTCTTCTGTCATTTCAAAAATCCCATTTATTGATTCGATGTCGGATATTAGTTTGTATTGTAAATAAGAATAAAAATCATCAAGAAAAAGCGGCTTGGAGACAGGACTATCCTTGATCGTATCAAGTACTTTTTCAGGAATGTTATTATTCCAGGAATTATAATCAAAATTGTCGGAAGTAAAAGTGTTTCTGAGAGCTGAGGATGAACATATATTATCATCAGTTGACAGAATGTTGTGATTATCATGACTTCTTTTTATAATGTGAATATCCAATGGAAGTTTGAATTTTCTTATTGCTTTGATGTATTCAATGGCAAGAATATTATTAGGTGATTCTAAGATGATTTCATAGTTCTTGCCGGGAAAGCATGTTTTGACAGCATTGTATCTGGCTTTGGGAAATGACAGACCTAAGGAAAGATTGCTTTTTAATGCAGCTTTATAGTCATCGGGCTCATTTAGGAATAATTCGGCGAGGAAAATCAGTTTGTCTTTATCGTTACATTCAGCTCCGAAACAAATGGTATCAACAATACCGGTCTTATATAATGTCATTACTCCTGCAGTAGCAAAATGTTCAGAGGATGCAGAGGAGTAGAGGATGGGCGTCTCAATTACAAGATCGGCTCCGCCGTTAAGTGTACATTTACATCTAAGAGATTTTGGAAAAATACAGGGTTCTCCGCGTTGTACATAATCACCACTTAAACATATAACAATTTTTTTGTCGGGAAAATCTTTCTTTATCTGGGAAAACTGATATGCGTGACCGTTGTGAAAGGGATTATATTCTGCGATTATTCCAATGTGCTTCATCATGCGTCTCCTTGTAAATATTATATAAACCTATCATACAATTATTTTACTTTACATTCAAGAAATAATATGCTATTTTAATACTGTCTTTAAGGTCACATACTGACCTGATTCCCCTGATTATTAGAATTTAATAGGATTATATTCGAATCGAACTTATTTTCGATTTTTTTGTTGACAAATTCTTTAAGATATATTAGTATTATAAAAAACGAACAGATGTTCAGGAGGTTGAATACATGGCAGTGACAGATAATAATGATAAGATGAAGGCACTTGATGCAGCGCTGGCTAATATTGAGAAGCAGTTTGGTAAAGGTACGGTGATGAAGCTTGGAGATTCAGCTTCTACTATGAATGTTGAGGCTGTTCCTACAGGTTCTTTAAGTTTAGATATAGCACTTGGTATAGGAGGGGTTCCTAAGGGAAGAATAATAGAGATATATGGTCCTGAATCAAGTGGTAAGACAACGGTAGCACTTCATGTTGTGGCTGAAGTTCAGAAGAGTGGTGGCATTGCAGGTTTTATTGATGCAGAGCATGCGCTAGATCCGGTATATGCAGAGAACATTGGTGTTGATATCAATAATTTATATATTTCACAACCGGATAACGGAGAACAGGCACTGGAAATCACGGAGACAATGGTTAGATCGGGGGCTGTTGATGTTATAATAGTTGACTCCGTTGCAGCGTTGGTACCTAAGGCTGAAATAGATGGCGAGATGGGAGATTCACATGTCGGTTTACAGGCAAGACTTATGTCACAGGCACTTAGAAAGCTTACTGCAGTAATAAGCAGATCTAATTGTGTTGTTATATTTATTAATCAGCTTCGTGAAAAAGTGGGTGTAATGTTCGGTAATCCTGAGACGACTACCGGTGGTAGAGCTCTGAAATTTTATTCATCCGTAAGAATGGATGTAAGAAGAATTGAGACACTTAAGCAGAATGGGGAAGTTATCGGTAACAGAACAAGGGTGAAGGTTGTTAAGAACAAAGTAGCTCCTCCTTTCAGAGAGGCGGAATTTGATATAATGTTTGGAAAAGGAATTTCTAAAGTTGGAGATATCCTGGATCTTGCGGTAAAAGAGAATATTATTAATAAGGCCGGAGCATGGTTTTCATATAATGGTGAAAAGATTGGACAGGGAAGAGAGAACACTAAGATATATCTTTCGGAACATCCTGAGATGACTGCTGAAGTAGAACACAAGGTTCGTATTGCGGCTGGTTTACTTGAAGATTCTCAAAATGACAGTGCTTTACATGATAATAAGGAATCTCTTGATGATGCGGAATAATTAATATGATAATATCGAAAGTTTGTAAAGGTACAGGGAAAAAGTACAAGGTTTATAGCCAAGAGGGATATCTTTTTTCTTTATATTTCAACGAATTAAAGAAATATGGTATAGAGGAAGGTAAAGATATATCCAACATTATTATAGATGATTTACTGGATAATACATTATTCAAACGAGGTAAAGAACGGGCGCTATATCTATTGGAACATAAGCCTTATACTGTTTATTCTATGAAACGAAAGCTTATTTCCGTGGGATGTCCTGAAGTAGTTACTGATAAGATAATATGTTTTTTAATTGATTATAATTATCTTAATGATAATGACTATGTTTCGATGTATGTAAACTGTTATAGCCATAATAAGAGTAGAAGACAGATGGAAATCGCTCTTATATCAAAGGGAGTTGAAAAAAAGATAATAACAGAATATTTCGAAAGGAATGAACATTCAGATCAGGACTGTTTTGTACAACAATATAATAAATATATCAAGGGTAAGGATATTGGTGATCCAATTATTAGAAATAAAGTTTTTAGGCATTTTTACAGTAAGGGATTCTCGGCTGAATTGATTAATAATACTATGAGAAATAATGCTTAATGTAACATAGATAATTTTATATATTCTTGGTACAAATTGACTGACAATAATAACTTTTGCTTGACATATTACATAAAAAAAGATAAAATTTATATATTGTACTTATGTTAAGTGCATTATAATTTAATAAGGAGGTGCTCCTGTGGTAAGCATTGGCATTTTAAGCTTTATAGTTTTTGCTATTATTTTAATCGTAGCTGTCATTGTCACATGGTTCATCGCATCTAACTACCGCAAGAATGTAGTAGAGAAGAAGAATCGTGATGCTATGGATAGATCGAGAGAGATCATAGATGAAGCTGTTAAGAACGCTGAAGCCAAGAAAAAGGAAATTCTCCTAGAAGCAAAGGAAGAATCGATCAAGACTAAGAATGATCTTGACAAAGAGATCAAGGATCGTCGTAACGAGGTTCAAAGAATGGAAAAACGTTTACTTTCCAGAGAAGAGAATCTTGATAAGAAGACAGATGCGATCGAGAAGAAAGAAGCTAACCTGGCATCTAGAGAACAAGCCTTGGATAAGCAGAAAGCGAAAGTTGAAGAGCTTGAATCAAAGAAACTACAGGAACTGGAGCGAATCTCTGGATTAACCTCTGAACAAGCAAAAGAATATTTATTGAAAACTGTTGAAGATGATGTGAAACATGAAACTGCTGTTCTGGTCAAGGAAATGGAGACTAGAGCAAAAGAAGAAGCTGGCAAGAAAGCTAAGGAATATGTTGTTACCGCAATTCAGAAATGTGCGGTTGATCATGTGGCTGAAACAACTATTTCTTTGGTGCAATTACCTAATGATGAGATGAAAGGTAGAATTATTGGTAGAGAGGGACGTAATATACGAACTCTTGAAACTATGACAGGTGTTGATTTAATTATTGATGATACTCCTGAAGCTGTAATTTTATCTAGTTTTGACCCGGTTAGAAGAGAGGTTGCCAGAATCGCCCTTGAAAAATTGATTCTTGATGGAAGAATTCATCCTGCAAGAATTGAGGAAATGGTCGAGAAAGCTCAAAAAGAAGTTGAGCAGACGATGCGTGAGGAAGGCGAGAATGCCACATTTGAAGTGGGAGTTCAAGGTGTTCATCCTGAACTTATTCGTCTTTTAGGTAAGATGAAATTCCGTACCAGTTATGGTCAGAACGCATTGAAACATTCTATGGAGGTTTCTTTGCTCTGTGGACTTATTGCTGCTGAAGTCGGCGAGGATGTCCGCATGGCTAAACGTGCTGGTTTATTGCATGATATTGGAAAATCTGTTGATCATGAAATGGAAGGTTCTCATGTACAGATTGGTGTCGATTTATGTAGAAAATATAAAGAAACACCACTTATTATTAATGCAGTAGAAGCACATCATGGTGATGTTGAACCGGAATCTCTTATTGCATGTATAGTTCAGGCGGCAGATGCTATATCGGCAGCTCGTCCTGGAGCAAGAAGAGAGACATTAGAGACATATACAACAAGATTAAAACAGTTAGAAGATATTGCCAATGAATTTAAAGGCGTTGATAAATCTTTTGCTATTCAGGCAGGTAGAGAGATCCGTATAATGGTTGTTCCTGAGCAGGTGAATGATGCTGACATGGTGCTTATGGCTCGTGATATTTCAAAACGTATAGAAGATGAATTGAAGTATCCTGGTCAGATTAAGGTTAATATAATCAGAGAGTCCCGTGTAACAGATTACGCTAAATAGAGTTAACCGATACGAGTTCTGAGTCCGAAATATATTATTTCGGACTCTTTTTGTGTAATGAAAAACATTTTTTTTACTTATAAATAATATATATAATTATATTATGAAAAGTTGGTGATCTTATTTGTTTTCTTGTAAAAAACATGTTTATTTTCCTATATTACTTGGATTATTATGTGGTACTATAATATATATTTGGAAATTCAGATTGTTAGGTTTATTTGATAAAGAAATACAAATTTTTAAAATAGAAGATGCCTCGATGGATTTATGTGATTATTCTCTTTATATTATTAGACAAAGAGTGATTTCTTTTATTATGATAATTATTTTTACTTTTCTGTTTTCTTATAAGTTATCTATAATTTTGGTTGAGTTTTTGTTTGGAATATATTATGCCATTGTTTCAAGCGCTTTGTTTTGTCAATTTGGTTTGATGTCATATAAATTAATTATATCTTTCTTTATTCCCCATTTTATTATATATGTAATCTGTCTTTACTATGGTGGTAAATATATAATAAATCGTAATTGTTATCAAAATAAAATTAACAATCTTAATTTTTTTGTAAAAATATTGTTAATTATATTTTTAATGAGTATTGGTGTGTTTTGTGAGGTTTTTTTAAAAAAATTTTTATAAAAAAATAATCCAATATATTGTATATGATATTTATGTAAACACCATGGTTGGTAGAAAAAGCTTGTAATCTCATAAATACAGTGTTTTTCGGGAAAAATAATGTTTGATTTTATGTAAATTAGCATATATAATAAACCTACTGACAATTTTTAATTGAGGGGTCATGAAATGTTACAAAAGATAAACGAGTTTGTGGATTACTTAACAAATGTTAAAAAGTCCAGCACTAATACTATTGCATCATACCATAGGGATTTGAATAAGTTATATAACTATTTGAATTCAATAGAGGTTACTGATATTAATAAAATTACAAGCACTAATCTTAATTCATATGTATTACTGATTGAAAAGCAAGGTATGT
Organism: uncultured Lachnospiraceae bacterium; assembly: GCA_902793335.1. Classification (GTDB taxonomy): domain Bacteria; phylum Bacillota; class Clostridia; order Lachnospirales; family Lachnospiraceae; genus CAG-590. The sequence continues at coordinate 29,082 of CADBCZ010000009.1, read as the reverse complement.
CCACAGCAACGGTATCTAGAAACATTGCCTCTATTAAAGCTTTTTTTGTGTTTCTTTTAAGAAAAGGAGATATAAGTGAGGATCCAAGTGAGGTTTTGAAACCTCCTAAAATCGAAAAAAAGGCACCGGTTATTCTTACTACAGAAGAAGTTAATCTGTTATTAGAGCAACCAAGCGGTAATGCTCCAAAAGATATTAGAGATAAAGCGATGCTTGAACTTTTATATGCAACAGGAATAAGAGTTTCTGAGCTTATTAATTTGAAATTGAGTGATGTTAATCTTTCGTTAGATTATATTCAATGCAGAGATGGTAATAAAGATAGAGTTATTCCTTTTACAAAAGAAACAAAAATTGCATTAGAAGATTATATTAATACAGCCAGAGTTGCTTTATGTACAGAAAATCAGGAATACCTGTTTACTAATTGTCAGGGGTCACCTATGACCAGGCAGGGTTTTTGGAAAATAATAAAGTTTTATTCAGGAAAGGCCGGTATCAAGAAGGATATTACACCGCATACCATAAGACATTCGTTTGCTATGCATTTGGTTAATAATGGTGCTGATTTAAGAGCAGTTCAGGAAATGTTAGGACATTCTGATATTTCTACAACTCAGGTTTATGTTAAAGCTAACGCAAATTCTAAACTGAAAGAAGTATATGAAAAGGCTCATCCGAGAGCTAAGGTTTGATAAGTTATGAAAAAAAAGATTTTTAATAAAAATGTTGTATTAATGCTATCATTTTTTTTGATAGCATTAGTTATATTTTTCTATGGAATTGTTGTTATAAATAATAATGTATTGGCTGCGTGGAAAGAGGATGAGAAGGGAAAATCGTATATCCTTGAAAATGGAGAAGATGCAGTTGGTTTTGAGACTATTGATGATAAGAAATATTATTTTGATGAAGATGGTTATTTAAAAACCGGAAAAATATACATCGAAGATGAAGATGCTTATTATTATGCCGATGATGATGGTGTGATAATGACAGGTGTTATCAAAAATGAAAAAGTATTCTATATAACAGATGATAACGGAAAGATTAAGGTTGGTTTTGTCGAATATGATGGCAAACGCTATTATTTCAACAAAAAAGCTGAACAGCTTTTTGGATGGTTTGAGATTGATGAGGATTGGTATTATGCCGACAAAGATGGAGTGGTTAAAACCGGCATGATAACTGTCAATGAAAAAAGATACTATCTCGATGTAGAAGGAAAAAGAGTTAAGGATACAGTTATGGAAATCGACGGAGTGACGTACATTTTCAGTGCAGATGGAAGTGTTGATGAGAATGCAACAACGTTATATCCTGTTTATAGTTTTATTTCTCAATACAGAACATCTAATGGCTTTACAGATATTTTGATGAATAAAAAAGTTGCGGCTTGTGCATCTGTTAGAGCAGCAGAGCTTGTTAATGGATATAGAGATAACGGAAATGGATTAGAGCTCATGCTTCAGAATCGTGGAATAAAATGTATGGGTGGATATGAATTTTCCTATGGTGGAACCGAAGGATATGGAATCGATCAATTAATTGAAAACATTAAAATCGATAACAGATTTATTAATGCCTTAAAAGATAGCAATAATAATATATCTGGTATAGGTATGCATGTTGAAGAAAATAAGACATACTTTGATATAATTATTATTGCCGAACAGTCATAAATATTATATTAATGATTAAAAAATGAATTCTATAGATAAGACTTTTGATAAGTCTTATTTATAGAATTTTTTTATATTATCCATATTTGCCGCCATATTTAATAGAAGAGCGTCAACCAATGTAATTGCAGTCATTGCCTCAACAACTACAACTGCACGCGGGACAATTACAGGATCGTGACGTCCTTTAATGGCTATAGATATTTCTTCGCCATGCTTATTTACAGTATCTTGTTCTTTGAATATTGATGGTGTTGCTTTAAATGCGGCACGTACAATAATATCGCTTCCATCACTTATTCCACCAAGAATTCCGCCTGCGTGATTGGTTTTCTTTGTGACAGCTTTATTTTCATCTAGACAAAAAGCATCGTTATTTTCTGATCCCTTCTTTGTTGAAACTTTTATTCCATCACCAATTTCAACACCTTTTACAGCGCCGATTGACATAATAGCTTTAGCAAGATTAGCATCTAATTTTTCAAAAACGGGATCTCCGATTCCGATTGGAACGTTATGGATTACACACTCAATACTTCCGCCGATAGAATCTTTGTCCAAAGATACAGTTTCGATTAGCTTGCCTGCTTCATTTGCTGCATCTGCATCAGGCATATAAAGCATATTATTATTGATTTCTTCAATGTTGAAATTATCGGGATTTATACATATATCGCCGATTGATCGTGTATATGCATTAACGCTGATACCAAGCTGCTCTAAGATTTTGATTGCAACAGCGCCTGCAGCAACTCTTGCAGCAGTCTCGCGACCTGAAGAACGACCACCACCTCGATAATCACGAAAACCATATTTTGCATCGAAAGTAAAATCGGCATGTCCCGGTCGGTAGTAAGATGCGATTTCACTATAATCTTTTGAGTGTTGAGAAGTATTGTATAAAAGCATTGAAATAGGAGTACCTGTGGTTTTTCCCTCAAATACACCAGATAATATCTCGATTTCATCGTCCTCTTTACGTGGGGTAGAAAACTTTGATTGCCCGGGTTTTCGTCTGTCAAGATATGGCTGGATATCTGATTCGGAAAGAGATAAACCTGCAGGACAGCCGTCTATAACTACACCTATTGCTTTTCCGTGAGATTCTCCCCAGGTTGTAATGCGAAATATTGTTCCTATTGATGATCCTGCCATAATTATTCTCCTTTGTATTAATATAATTTATTATAAATATTATTATGTGTAAAAAAATCATTGCACTTTCATAATGTTAGCATATACCTGGTAAATGTGTAAAGGATAATTAAATAATTATATTAATTTAAAAAGATTTATTATTGAGAAATACCTTTACAAAATCAATGCTTTATTATATAGTTACTAAAGTTGATTTATTATAAATTTTTTTAATATACTATTATAGAATGGAGATAAGAGATGAGTAAACCGGTTGTTGCTATAGTGGGTAGACCCAACGTTGGAAAATCTACATTATTCAATGTCTTGGCTGGTTCTAAGATTTCTATTGTAAAAGATACTCCGGGAGTTACCAGAGATAGAATTTATGCGGATGTCAATTGGCTTGATTATAATTTTACTATGATAGATACAGGTGGTATAGAGCCGGAAAGTGATGATATTATTTTAAAAAGCATGCGTCAGCAGGCTGAAGTTGCTATGCTTACGGCTGATGTTATCATTTTTCTTGTTGATGTTAGACAGGGACTTGTTGATGCGGACGGTAAAGTTGCTGATATGTTGAGAAGAAGCAATAAGCCGGTTGTGTTGGTTGTTAATAAAGTAGATAATTTTGACAAGTTTATGCCTGATGTATATGAGTTTTATAATCTCGGACTGGGCGACCCTTTTCCGATTTCAGCCGCTTCTCAGTTAGGTCTTGGTGATATGCTTGATGAGGTTGTGTCTCATTTTGTTATGGAAGATAAGTCAGAAGAAGATGATGACAGGCCCAAGATTGCCATAATTGGGAAGCCTAACGTTGGTAAGAGCTCTATTATTAATAAGCTACTCGGTGAGGAGCGTGTAATAGTATCAGATATAGCCGGTACTACACGTGATGCTATTGATACTGCGGTCGTTCGTGATGATAAAGAGTATGTTTTTATTGATACTGCAGGTCTTAGAAGAAAAAGTAAGGTAAAAGAAGAGATAGAGAGATTTTCTGTAATAAGAACTGTTACTGCTGTTGAGCGTGCAGATGTATGTATTTTGGTTATTGATGCTACTGAAGGTGTAACAGAACAGGATGCTAAGATAGCAGGAATTGCTCATGAACGTGGTAAAGGTATGATTATTGCGGTTAATAAATGGGATATCTTACCTGATAAAAATGACAAGAGTGTATATAAATTTACAGAAGAAGTCAGAAGAATTCTCTCGTTCATGCCTTATGCTGAAATTATTTTTATTTCCGCAAAAACAGGACAGAGATTGCCCAAGCTCTTTGAACTCATTGATGTAGTTATTGATAACCATGCATTGAGAGTTGGTACAGGTGTTCTCAATGAGATACTTACAGAAGCTGTTGCAATGCAGGAACCACCTTCAGATAAGGGTAGAAAATTGAGAATTTACTACATGACTGAAGTTTCTGTTAAACCGCCTACGTTTGTTATTTTTGTTAATGATAAGAGTCTTACACATTTTTCATATACGAGATATATTGAAAACAGAATCAGAGATGCGTTTGGATTTAAAGGGACTCCGTTACATTTCATTATCAGGGAAAGAAAAGAAAAGTAATTAGCATTAATGTTGAAAGGATATAACCTAATGGATATCGGTGTAAGAATAATATGTTTGCTTTTTGGATATTGTATGGGACTCATACAGACTTCGTATATATATGGTAGACTTCATGGTATTGATATAAGAGATCATGGAAGTGGAAATGCAGGAACTACTAATGCACTCAGGGTTTTAGGGAAAAAAGCAGGCCTTATCGTTTTTTTGGGAGACCTGTTAAAAGCAGCAATTGCTTGTATAATTGCAAGATTTGTAGGAGTTAATTTCTTTCCTGATATAGTTTTTCCTATGATATTATGGTCAGGATTTGGTGTTGTAATAGGACATAACTTTCCTTTTTACATGGGCTTTAAGGGTGGTAAAGGTATAGCTGCCACAGCCGGTGTTATTCTTGGAATTCTTGATTGGCGAATCATGGTTGTCTGTCTTGTTGCATTTATAATAACTGTTGCTGTAACAAGATATGTTTCTGTTGGTTCACTTGTTGTTGTAACTTTATTTTTTCTGACATTTTTATCTCTTGGATTATTTGGAAAAATCACAAAGCCTTCAACGGGTGAAATTCTGGCAGGAACTGAGTTTGTAGAGAGCTGTATAGTGATATTTATGTTTGGAAGTCTTGCATTTTACAGACATAAACCTAATATAATTAGATTGATAAATGGTGAGGAAAACAAACTGTTTTGATACAATTAGATTGGAGGTTAAGTTATGAAAAATATAACTATTTTGGGAGCCGGAAGTTGGGGAACGGCACTATCAATTCTTCTTTGTGGTAACGGTCATAATGTAAAAGTGTGGTCAATAGATCAGGAAGAAATTCACATGCTAAATGAATATAGAGAGCATAGGGACAAATTACCCGGTGTTATTATTCCAAGTGCTATAGAATTTACTAATGATATCGAAAATGCTATTAACGGGTCGGAATTAATTGTATGTGCAGTACCATCTCCTTTTGTGAGATCTACAATGAATAGAGCAGCTCCTTATATCAAGGAAGGTACAATTATAGTTGATGTAGCAAAAGGTATTGAGGATAAAACTTATAAAACCATGACTGAAATAATACATGAGGAGTGCCCTAAAGCAAGAGTTGGAATTCTATCCGGACCTAGTCACGCTGAGGAAGTAGGAAGAAAAATTCCGACTACGATTGTAGCAGGTTCTAAAGAAAAAGAAGTGGCTGAGATCATTCAGGACACATTTATGAATGATTATTTCAGAGTATATACAAGTCCTGATGTTATCGGTATTGAACTTGGCGGTTCGTTGAAAAATGTTATAGCTTTAGCTGCCGGGATTGTTGATGGTCTTGGCTATGGTGACAACACTAAAGCTGCTTTGATGACAAGAGGTATAACCGAGATGAGCAGACTTGTCACAACAATGGGTGGTAATATTGAAACTGTTGCCGGACTTTCGGGAATAGGAGATCTTATTGTAACATGTACCTCAAAGCATTCAAGAAACAGAAATGCAGGATTTTTAATAGGTCAGGGAAAGACTTATCATGAGGCAATGGATGAAGTTAAGATGGTTGTAGAAGGAGTTTATTCTGCAAAGGCAGCATTAGAGCTTAGTAAGAAATACAACATTTCAATGCCGATAGTCGAGGCAGTTAACAGAGTCTTGTTTGAAGGAGAGAATGCACGTGAAGAAGCGTCAGCATTACTTCTTAGAGATAAGACTATGGAAGCTACCAATCTTACATGGGATTAAAAGGCTTTAATAATAATATATATGAATAATACAGACTGCTCCCGCATATATTCTTTTTAGGAAAATGTATAACCATTACTGTAGATAATGGTATTAATCTAAAGGAGGATATTATGAGGGAGCAGTTTGATGTTTATGCAGATATAAAGGATCGCACCGGAGGAGAAATGTACATTGGAGTAGTTGGACCGGTAAGAACAGGTAAGTCTACATTTATCAAACGATTTATGGAGACGCTGATATTACCGAAACTTCCGGATGGAGCTGAAAAAGAAAGAACTATTGACGAACTTCCACAAAGCGGCTCCGGTCGTATGATAACAACGACAGAACCAAAGTTTATACCAAAAGAAGCGGCGTCAATTTCGTTAAATGACGAAACTGACATAAGAGTTAGAATAGTTGATTGTGTTGGCTATATGGTTGATGGAGCGACAGGTCATCTTGAAGATGATAAAGAAAGGTTGGTAAGGACACCTTGGTATGATTATGAAATACCATTTGCAAAGGCAGCTCATATCGGTACCAAGAAAGTAATGACTGACCATGCGACTATCGGTATTATTATGACAAGTGATGGGTCGTTTGGTGAAATTGAACGCGAAGATTTTGCTCCTGTTGAGAGCGAAATAATTGATGAGATGAAAATGCTTGGTAAGCCATTTGTGGTAATACTAAACAGTATTAAACCCTCCAGTCCGGAGACTATTGAAATGGCGGATAAATTGACTAATCAGTATGGAGTAAAAGTTCTTCCGGTTAATTGTGATCAGTTAAAGAGTAAGGATATCATTTCAATACTTAAATATATCCTGTTAGAGTTTCCGATTAGTAAAATAAGATTTTATATTCCTAAATGGGCAGAGACTTTAGAGTATGATAATCCTATAAAGCAGGCTCTTATAACTTATGCTAAAGATGTGATGATGTCTGTTTCTAATATGAAACATGTCTATGAGGTTGAGGATGCCGATAGTGAGTATATAAATGAAGCTTCGGTTACAAATCTTGACTTGAAGGATGGTACGGTTGATTTTAAAATTAATATTCCTGAAAAATACTATTACGATATGTTGTCAGATTTGCTGGATTCAGAGATACATAATGAATATGAGTTTTTGCGTTTATTAAAAGATGTGTCCGGAAGAAGAAAAGAATACGCAAGGGTAGCTGACGCGATGAATAGTGTAGAAATGAAGGGATATGGACTGGTAATGCCGGAAAAAGAAAATATCACTCTGGCTGAACCTGAGCTTATAAAACATGGAAGTAAATATGGAATTAAGATTAAAGCCAATGCACCCTCTCTGCATTTTATAAAAGCAAATGTATCAACAGAGATTGCACCTATTGTCGGTACGGAGGAACAGGCAAAGGATTTTCTGGTCAATATGAAGGAGCAATTAAAAACATCACCGGAGGCGTTGTGGAATATTAATATATTCGGGAAAACAGTCGAACAGATGGTAGAAGAAGGTCTTATTTCGAAGTCTAATAAAATTAACGATGAATCACAGATAAAATTACAGGATACAATGGAAAAGATAATTAATGACAGTAATGGGGGAATGGTTTTTATTATTATTTAAAGTTTGCTATTTCCAAATCTTTATTATATAATAGATGAAGTTGTCCGCATATGCTGATGACTTCATTTTTTATTTTTGTTATTAATGTGTACTATTACATAAGGGCTGGATATTATGGATATAGAATATAAACTACGGGTGTTTGAGGGACCACTTGATCTTTTATTACACCTGATTGAAAAGAATAAAGTTGATATTTACGATATACCGATTGTAACTATTACTGAACAGTATCTTGATTATGTAGGTCAGATGAAAGAGCAGAATATGGATGTCATGAGCGAGTTTATGGTAATGGCAGGTATGCTCTTGCAGATTAAATCGAAGATGCTTTTGCCAAGAGTGGAGACGGAAGAGGAAGAAGAGGAAGATCCAAGGGCTGAACTTGTAAGAAGACTTCTTGAATATAAGATGTATAAATATGCCGCATTAGAACTTAAGGATATGGAGCTTGATGCTGCAAAGAATTTTTATAAGGTGCCAACAATTCCCAAAGAGGTATCAGCCTATAAGGAAAAGGTTGACCCTGCTGAGCTTGTTGCAGACATTACGCTTAGACAGTTAAATGATATTTTTAAGTCGATTATGAGGAAGCAGGTCGATAAGATTGACCCTATCAGATCAAAATTCGGTACTATAGAAAAAGAAGAGATTAATATTGAAGACCGGATGGTTCAGATACGTGAAGAAGTTAAAGGTTTAAAGGGTATTAATTTCCGGACACTGCTGGAATCACAACCCACAAGAATGAATATAATCATTACGTTTATGTCGATACTTGAACTTATGAAGGTTGGAGCTATTACCATAAGGCAGGAAGAAACATTTGGTGAGATTGTAATTGATTCGCTTGATGATGTTGATGCTGTGATTACGCCGATGACAGTATCGGGTGAAAATTGATTGTTGAGAGGATATATAAATGGCAAAAGAAAAAGTGAAAACCGATGAATCTATTGATGTTATTGAAGGCAGAATAGAGGCTGTTTTGTTTTCAATGGGTGAAGCGGTTGAAAGAGAGCAGATAGCGCAGGCGTTATCCATAGATACCAAAACTGTTGTTAAGATAATTCATAATATGATGGACAAGTATGACAGTGCTGACAGAGGAATAAGGATTATTGAATTGGATAATTCATTTCAGATGTGCACAAAATCTGATTATTATGATACCTTGATTAAGGTGGTAAATGTTCCCCAAAAACATGTTTTGACAGATGTTTTGTTAGAGACTCTATCTATTATTGCTTATAAACAGCCTATAACACGTCAGGAGATAGAAGCTATCAGAGGAGTGTCATGTGCTCATACGGTTAATAAACTGATTGAATATAATCTTGTTCAGGAAGTCGGTAGATTAGATGCCATAGGAAGACCGATTCTATTTGGTACTACTGATGAATTCCTTCGAAGCTTCGGTGTGCAATCTACCGATGAACTTCCGGTTATCACACCGGATAAGATTGAAGATTTCAAACAGCAGGCGTTGGAAGAAGCACAACTGACATTTCCCGGTGTCAAAGATTGATTAAATTAGAATATTAATTATGACATGCTCATATATTATGATTAAGCATAATATCAGGTTATCCGGCATGTCATTTTTTTGTGTTAGTTTGCAATCGTTGGTAAAAAAATATTTATTTTTTATTATTTTTTTCATAGTAATTACATTTACATATAATAACATAAACGTTTATGTTGAAAAAACAAAAGATAATCCTTCTGTATTAATTGAGCAACAAAAGAAAAAATTTTATACGTCGGTTGATAGCTTGTATGCAAAACATGCATTGCTTATGGATGCGGATAATGGTCGCGTTTTATATGAAAAAGACGGGTATACCAAATCTCCGATGGCAAGCACTACTAAAATAATGACACTTTTGATTGCTCTTGAAAATGCTAATCTGGATGATATTGTTACAGTATCAGATTACGCAGCATCAATGCCGGATGTCCAACTTAATATTAAGAGCGGAGAACAATATAGGCTGTTGGATTTACTGTATTCTTTGATGTTGGAATCTCATAATGATTCGGCGGTTGCTATAGCAGAACATGTTGGTGGAAGTGTTGAGGGCTTTGCCAAACTAATGAATGAGAAGGCCATGGAACTTGGCGCATTTAATACGAATTTTGTTACGCCTAATGGATTAGATCACGAAGACCACTATACCACTGCTTATGATCTGGCACTTATTGCGTCTTATGCAATTAAAAATCCGACGTTTTGTGAGATAGTTGGAACAATGTCACATTCATTTATTGAGCAGACCACGGGTCGTTCGTTTACTGTTAATAATAAAGACAGGTTCCTGACATCGTATCCTGGGGCAATCGGTATCAAAACCGGATTTACGGGAAATGCAGGATACTGCTTTGTGGGAGCCGTAGTCAGGGAAGATAAACATCTTGTAAGTGTGGTGCTTGGTTCGGGCTGGCCACCGCATAAGATGTATAAATGGCAGGATACAACAAAACTTATGGATTATGGAGTTGATAATTATCAATATAAAAATGTATTAAGCAAAGAAATGAGGTTTGAAAAAATACCTGTCATAGACAGTGTCGATGGTGGAGCTATACCCCTTTATATTAATGAAGATATCTCATTACTTTTGTCTGACGATGAAAGTGTTGAAATAAAAAAGAAATTACCGGTAAAACTATCCGCACCTATAAAAAAAGACACTGAAATCGGAAGTGTTTCTGTTTTTATAGACGGTTTATTGTATAAACAACTACCTGTATATTCAGGGGAAAATAAGAGACGTTTGACATATTCTTATGTATTGAAAAAATTAATATATGAGTTTATGAGGATTGACTGATAAAAGATTTATTGACTGTATTACTTTAACGTGTTAAACTAAACAACATATTTCAAAGGTATGATTAATGTTACAATATAAGGAGATAAAAAATATGGGATTACATTATATTTCGGAAGTTCCTTCTGCAGAAGAGATTAAAGAATTATTTCCGATGAGACCGGAGGATGTTAAGGTTAAAGAGAGAAATGATGCAGAGATTGCAAAGGTGTTTACAGGTGAATCAGATAAATTTATAGCTATTATCGGACCTTGTTCTGCTGATAATGAAGACGCAGTGCTTGACTATACTACCAGACTGGCAAAAGTTCAGGAAAAAGTTAAGGACAAGCTTATAATTATTCCAAGAATTTATACTAATAAGCCAAGAACCAACGGTTCAGGTTATAAGGGAATGCTACATCAGCCAAACCCTGAAGAGAAACCTAATTTCATTGAGGGACTAAAGGCAATCAGAAAAATGCATATTGATTCTATAAGAGAATCCGGCCTTACTGCGGCTGATGAAATGTTATATTCTGATAATTGGAGCTATCTTTCTGATATTCTTTCATATGTAGCAATTGGTGCAAGATCTGTTGAGAATCAGTCACACAGGCTTATTGCATCAGGTATTGATGTTCCGGTTGGAATGAAGAATCCAACTTCCGGAGACTATACAGTGATGATGAATTCGTGTATAGCAGGTCAGTCAAAGCATACATTCATGACTGCCGGATGGGAGGTTAAGTCTGACGGTAATCCTTTGACACATTGTATTTTGAGAGGTTCGCTCAATAAATACGGAGTTTCAGCTCCGAACTATCACTATGAAGACCTCATCAGATTATATGAGACTTATCAGGAATTTCCAAATTTAAAGAATCCTGCAGTTATAGTTGACGCAAACCATAATAACTCAGGAAAAAAATGGGATCAGCAGCCTAGAATTGTCAAAGAGATTCTTCATAGTATGCGTCACAGCGATGATGTAGCCGGTCTTGTAAAGGGCGTTATGGTTGAATCATATATTGAGGACGGTAATCAGCCTGTAGGTGGCGGATGTTACGGTAAGTCTATTACAGATCCGTGTCTTGGTTGGAAGAAGACAGAGAAGCTTCTTCTTGAGGTGGCAGATTTACTATAATTGTTGAAAGATTAAAAGTAATTTATTGCAAAATAAATATTTTTTAAGAAATAACAAAAAAATTCTTGTACTAATAAATGTCTTGTGTTATAATACCACTCGTTGACGTCTGCGAACGGAAACAAGTGGTATTTTTATCTGACTTGTTGTTATGCGCAGTTGTCAAAGAACAATAATACACAACGGTGGATTCTCAAATGGTTGCGAATTTATGATCATGGACGCGAGTTATAGATTTGTTTTTGAGGTATGAACCCGTTGGAAGAGGTAAACCAAGGAGGTAAAATTATGAGCGTTATTTCAATGAAACAGTTACTCGAAGCAGGTGTACATTTCGGACACCAGACAAGAAGATGGAATCCTAAAATGGCTGAGTATATTTATACTGAGCGTAACGGAATCTACATTATCGACTTACAGAAGTCAGTTGGTAAAGTAGATGAAGCTTATGAAGCGGTTAAGAAATGTGCTATGGAAGGTGGAAAGATCCTTTTCGTTGGTACTAAGAAGCAGGCACAGGATTCAGTTAAGTCAGAAGCAGAGCGTTGCGGTATGTACTTCGTAAATGAGAGATGGTTAGGTGGTATGCTCACTAACTGGTCAACAATCGAGACACGTATTGCTACACTTAAGAAATATGAGCAGATGGAAGAAGATGGAACATTTGATGTTCTTCCTAAGAAAGAAGTTATCAAGATTCGTAAAGAGATGGATAAACTTACAAAGAACCTTGGTGGTATCAAGGATATGGGTGGCGCACCTGATATGATCTTTGTTGTAGATCCTCGCAAAGAGAGAATTTGTATTCAGGAAGCACATTCACTTGGAATTCCTCTTGTAGGTATCGCAGATACTAACTGTGATCCTGAAGAGCTTGATTATGTAATTCCTGGTAACGATGATGCTATTCGTGCAGTTAAGCTTATCGTATCTAAGATGGCTGATGCTGTTATCGAGGGCAATCAGGGTGTTGATGCTTCAGCAGATGTTGAAGAAACAGAAGAGGCAGAGGCATAATTAGTTTGATTTGTAATGTGATTGCGGAACATTAATTTGTTAATGTTTCGCGATTGCATATTTATTTACATTTTAAATGAAAGAATTTGGAGGATTTTAGATTATGGCTATTACAGCAAGTATGGTTAAAGATTTAAGAGAGCAGACTGGCGCTGGTATGATGGATTGTAAGAAAGCTCTTACAGAGACAGACGGCGATTTTGATAAGGCAATTGAGTTCCTTCGTGAGAAGGGTCTTGCTACAGCACAGAAGAAGGCAGGAAGAATTGCTGCTGAGGGTATTGTAGCTACAACAATTAAGGATGATGACAAGACAGCTGCAATCGTTGAGGTTAATGCTGAGACTGATTTCGTTGCTAAGAACGAAGTGTTCCAGACATATGTTAAGGAAGTTGTTGAGCAGGTTTCTAACTCAGATGCTGCTGATGTTGAAGCTTTTAAGGCTGAAGCTTGGGCGCTTGACACATCTATGACTGTTGCTGATAAGCATGCTGCTATGATCGCTAAGATCGGTGAGAACATGAACATCAGAAGATTCGAGAAGATCGTTTCTGAGGATGGTATCGTAGTTTCATATATCCATGCAGGTGGTAAGATCGGTGTTTTAGTTGAAGCTAAGACAGACAATAACTCTGACGCTGTTAAAGACGCTCTTAAGAACGTTGCTATGCAGATTGCAGCTCTTAATCCTAAGTATGTTTCAACTGACGAAGTACCTGATGACTACAAGGCTCATGAGAAAGAGATTCTTATGGCACAGGCTAAGAACGATCCAAAGAATGCTAACAAGCCTGAGAACATCATCGAGAAGATGATCGAGGGACGTCTTAACAAGGAGCTTAAAGAAGTTTGTCTTCTTGAGCAGGAGTACGTTAAGGCTGAGAACAAAGAGACTGTTGGTAAGTATCTTGAGGCTGTTTCAAAAGAGGTTGGATCAACTGTTACTCTTAAGAAGTTCGTTCGTTTCGAGACAGGTGAAGGTCTTGAGAAGAAGAATGAGGACTTCGCAGCTGAAGTTGCAGCTCAGATGAATGCATAATAATTCTACTGTGTTTAGTATATAATTAATTAAAAATTTTTATTTATAGACTCCTTACATTAGTTGTTTAGTTAATGTAAGGAGTTTTTTATTACAATTTTTAGTTGAATATGATAAAAACTTGTGATAAAATTGTGAAGAATATGAAAAAATTAGCTTCATAGAGCTTTTTGATATTTAATAGAAAAGACTATGGGGACAAAAATACACGAAGACATAGTCGGCGTGTAACTGTTAAAGGTAAAACCATTTTTAAGGGAGGAGAAACTATGAAGAAAAGATTTAAAAGTATGCCGGCAAGAATAACTGCGGCATTACTTACAGCGGGCTTAATCGTGTCATCATCTAATCTCGAGTATGTCCGTTTTGTTCTGCCTGGAATACATAATGTTAGTAATGTAGAAGCGGCAGATTCAAACTCGATTAATATTACAGATGAAAACCTGTTGAAGGCTATGGAGGTAATTGTTCATTACAAAAAAGCTTTTCCTGAAACGGATATGACAAATTTTAAGGGTGATTTTACTTCTAGTACTTATGAAGCTTACCAAAAACCCATTACATTAGAGATGGCTAGAGAATATGATGATTATGCTAATTTATCATTATGTAAAAATATTAATGATCTTTCAGGGCTTAATGCATTTAAGAGTATTACAGGTATTGATATCAGCAGTTACAGTGGTAAGAGTATTCCTGCAAAGACTTTTGAAAACTGTACAATGTTAGAAACTGTTATTATGTCTAATGAAATCAATGCTATTGGAGCTTCTGCATTTTTGAAATGTACAAGCTTAAGTACTATTGAGGTTAAAGGTGATGAGACTAATAATAAAATTGGCACTCTTAATCTTGTTAACATTGATAGAGTTGATACTTCAGCTTTTAATGCAGCTCAAAGATTTACCAATATTGTTTTTGATAAAAGCAATGAAGATTTATATTTGGGACCAGCGGCATTCAGCCAATGTACATTATTGTCAGAAGTTGATATTCCAACTAAGTCGTCAGGTAATCTTGGACCTTCATGTTTTTCTGGATGTCAATTATTGGTTAATGCAAAGCTTAATGATAAATTGAACAGAATTCCTGATACGTTCTTTTTTGGTTGTAGATTGTCTAAAATGGAGGAATTTCCTACAAATCTTGAAGAAATAGGTAAAGATGCGTTTGCTCGTTCCCATATTTTAACGCCTGATTTGAGCAGTTGTAACAAGCTTAATTTAATTGATCAGGGAGCTTTTCAGCTTTGTAGTTTTACTGATAATGATAGACAGTTTATATTACCTGAATCATTAAAAGACGATGAAATTAAAAGGATAGCATTTACTTGCTCGAATTTAAAAAATATAAATATACCTAAAAATATTACAAAAATCGCAGATTCTACTTTTGAAGGTTGTACTGAGCTTGAAAATGTAATAATACCAAATGATGCTAAATTAAATAGTATAGATACATGGGCTTTTAGAAGATGTGATTCTTTATCTGATACTGATTTTATTAGTGGATTGAAATATTTAGAATCTATTGGTGATTATGCTTTTTCAGAATGTTATTCAATTAAATATGTACCTAAAAAAGATAATGAAGGCAATGAGGTAAAGGATAGTAGTGGATATACCATAATGGAACCGGTAAAAGATGAATATGGTGTATATACTCTCGAGTCTGGTATTAAAGATATTACATTACCAGATTCATTAACTACTATAGGTAAGTATTGTTTTGCTAATAACTATGCTACTGAAACTATTAATACAGATGATAATCTTAAAACAATACCTGATTATGCTTTTGCAATTGGAGTTGATACGGCAAATGTCAACAGTGATATTGCAATGCTTAAGAGGGTTAATAATTATGAACTTAATGATTTAGAACATTTATCATATGTTGCACCACAAAGATCTGTAACACTCTCAAAAGAATTAACAGATATTGGTGTGGGTGCATTCAAATCTAATACTAATCTTAATACTGTAACTTATAATAGTGTGGATTCCGTTCAGGATGGAACTCTTGTATTACCATCAACTGTTGTTAATATTGGTGATAATGCATTTTCAGATTGTGCTAGATGGTCTGAAATTGATAAGGATGGTGAAAAAGACTACAAGGTTTATGGTCTTACTAAAATTGATCTGCGTAATTTAAATCTTGATACTTTTGGTAATGGAGTTTTTGAAAATGATTTCTTTTTGAATGAGGCTATATTACCGGCTAATTTAAAAGTAATTCCTGAAAGATTATTTAATGGATGTGGGAAAAGATCCATTGTATATGAAGGGGATCATAAAGTTGTAAAGGCATCTTATGGTTTGCGTTCTGTTGTATTACCGCATGATGTTGAGAATATTTCTAAAGCTGCATTTCAGAACTGTATTGAATTATATTATGAAGGAAGAGCATTTAAGGATTCTGAAACAATTGAACAGTTGACATTAAAAGAAAAAGATAGAGTTACAGATAAAACAATAACTATGTATAAGTTACCAAGTAGTCTTAAAGATATCGAGGATAACGCGTTTAATGGTTGCTCGAGATTGGGTAAAGTTGCTTTCGGTACAGGTCTAAAATCTATTGGTGAATATGCTTTCGCAAATTGTTCACTTGACAAATTGAATCCTTTAGAAGGAGAAAAGGCGTTTGAATCAGGTTACGGATTGACCAATATATCGTTCTCATTACCTGTTGGTTTGGAGTCGATTGGAAGAAGTGCTTTTGAAAAATCTGCCATTACAACAGCTAGTTTGGCTGATAATAATAATCTCAAAACTATCAATGATAGGACTTTTGCGAATTGTTATAATTTGGCTATTTCTGAAATGCCATGGAGTGTGACTAGTGTAGGTTCAAGAGTTTATGAATATGACAATGATTTACAAGAGGTTCAGCTCCCTTCGAAAGCAAAGATTTCTTCAGATATATTTGCTGAGATGAATGAGTTTATTGTTGCAAATGCTACATTACTTAAGATTACATTAAAAACAGAAAATCCGGATTATATTATTCGTGTTCCTATAGGTCAATCAGTAGATTTAGATTTTATTAATTCTACTCAACGTAATGAATATCATTATAAACAGTCTCAAGATGGTAGAGATCTTAGTTCTGCAGAGGAATTTGTAAATGTAATTACAGGAACTAACAAGGTTTCTTTACAAGGTGAAAAGGAAACAAGTGATAATTCAGTTTTGAAATTAACAAATTTAATGACATTTACTGAGTTGTTAGATGGAGGAAAACATTATACTGTAGATAGAGATGTCAGTGAATCATTTAAGCTTACTGTTACAGATGTATACGCTGAAAAATTAAAAATTAGTGGTACAGGAGAAGGCGGAAATCTTGATGATTCTAGTGCTGAGAATATTATTAGTATAAATTCTGGTAAAATTACTGGAAATGATCAAACCAACATTGTTGAGGTGACTGCAAGTTTATCTCCTACACCTAGATCAAAAGCTGTTGTTTGGGGATCGTCTAATGAGAATGTGATAAGTGTTGAACAGATTGATGCTGATAAAGAATTAACTAATGATATTGCGAAAGCAAAAATACATGTTAAAGGTGCAGGTACTGCAAAACTTTGGGTATCTAATGGTCTTTCAGGTACAAATGAGGAAAAAGATGAAGTAACAGTAAAGATTGTTTATCCAATAGAACGTATAGACTTATCAATTAAATCTTTGGAATCAGATGCTAATAGTTTCCAGTTAGAACAGGGTAAAACAGATGTTATTAATGTTTCTCCAACATATTCAGAGGAAGGAACTAAAGCTGGTTCTGATGCTCAAGCAAATTATTTCTTTGAAAGTACAGATTCGACTATAGCAGCTGTAGATCGTAAAACTGGTACTATAACGACAGGTGATAAAACAGGTAATGTATATATTAATGTTTTTGATGATACTGGAAAATTGTTAAGACAATTACCATTGGAAGTTGTTGAGGAAGGAAAACTCAATCCAAATGCAATTAAGGTTAATGTTGATAAGACTGAAATAAACAGAATAGATATATATAAAGATAAAAGTGTCAATGTTAATGCAGTAGTTTATCCTACAAATGTCAAGGAAGAGAATAAGGGTATTGTTTGGACTGTTGGTGATGAAAATGTTGCGTTAGTAAAAGTTAATGAAGATGGAACAGCTATGATAACAGGTAAAAATCTTGGTAGTACAGTTGTATATGCTAAGTCGGCTAATAATAATAATATAGTAAAACAGATTCCTGTAAGTGTTATGGTTCCTGCAACAACATTAAGATTCCAGACATCAACTGTACAGATTGCAGTTGATCAAAGTGTTCAATTACAACCTACTAATGAAGAAAGAGAAGATGCTACACTCTTATACTTACCTAGTGAAGCGATATATGATACTGTTAAGTGGAAGATAGATGATGAGTCGATTGCTAAGTTTGAAGATCTTACTAACAGAGTAACTCTTTATAATGGAATTCCTGTTATAAAAGGATTAAAACAAGGTGTTACTAAGTTGACAGCAACTACAGGAAACGGTTTGACAGCAAGTATTGATATTAGTGTATATGCACCATTGACTGATTTCTCAGTAGTAGAGAAGAAGACTATGCACATGGGTGATTCATTTAAGCTTGATGTTAATAAGACACCGGCAGATTCTAGTGAACAATTGAAATTTACTTCATCTAATAATGATGTTGCAACTGTTGATTCAGATGGTAATGTTAAAGCTATAGCTGAAGGTTCTGCTGCAATATATGTTACAAATACTATGGGAATACAACGTGTGTGTAGCGTAACTATTGTTGGAAAGGTTGATCAGATAACAATTCTTGATGCACCTATTGAAATATCTGTTGGACAAACTTATAGTATATCAAAAGCTTATGATGGAGAAAATGTGACTACGGGTTATCGTCTAAATCCTAAATCTACTGATACACCGACATGGTCATCATCTAATCCTGAAATTGCATCTATTGAAGAGTCATATGGTAATGTAACAATCAAGGGTGTTGCTCCTGGAACCGCAACAATTACTGCAACAACATTGTCTGGACAAAGTGCATCAATTAGTGTAACTATTGTTTCACTTAATACTGAACTTAAATTTACAGAAGAAAGTAAGAGCATTGCGGTTGGTACACAGGCTGCTTTAACAATTAGTAAGATCCCTGCTGACTCAACTGAATCAATTAAATTTACATCAAGTAACGAAGAAATTGCCAAAGTTGATCAGAATGGTATTGTTACCGGAATTGCAAAAGGACAGGTAACTATAACTGCATCCGGTAAGATTTCAAACGTAAGTACAAGTATTCCGGTTACAATTACTGTTCCGGCTACTGGAGTTAAGGTGGTAACCCATTATGCAAGTGAGAAGAAAATCTATCTTGTTAAGGGCTCAACATATCAATTAAGATATAAGATTTTACCTGAAGATTCTACAGATAAGGTTACATACTCAACTAACAAAAAGAAGGTTGCAACTATCTCAGAAGATGGAACAATCAATGCTAAGAAAAAAGGTAATGCAACAATTACTGTTAAGACTGAATCTGGTAAGAAGGCAACAATCAAAGTTTATGTTGTTACTAAGGAGAAGAATGCTAAAAAGATTAAGATCAAGACTAGCTCTATCAAGGTTGGCAAGACTGTAAAACTTAAATATACTGTTACGGCTGCTACATCAACCAATTCAGTAAGTTATTCGGTAGATAAGCCTAATATTGCTGAAATTGATGAGTATGGTTATATAACAGGTCTTAAGAAGGGTAAAGTTAAAGTTACAGTAACACTGAGTAATGGTAAGACTAAGACTAAGAAAATTAAGGTAAAATAATTATTAATTTAATTATGGAATAATTGATTAATTTTCAATTTTTTGAGAGGATATTTGGTTGCAAATATCCTCTCTTTATGTTATTATGGAAAACAGATTGCGTAATGATGGGAGAAGACTGCCCGTTCATGCGTAAAATTTCAAACGGAGGATTTTTATTATGTCAAAAAAAGTTGTTTTAGCTGGCGCTTGTCGTACAGCAATCGGAACCATGGGTGGTTCTTTATCAACAATTCCTGCTGCAGAGCTTGGATCAATAGTAATTAAGGAGGCTCTTAACCGTGCAGGCGTACCGGCAGATCAGGTTGACCATGTTTACATGGGTTGTGTAATTCAGGCAGGTCTTGGTCAGAACGTTGCACGTCAGGCTACACTTAAGGCAGGTCTTCCTATCGAGTGTCCTGCAGTTACAGTTAACGTTGTTTGTGGATCAGGTCTTAACTGCGTTAATATGGCAGCTCAGATGATTCAGGCAGGAGATGCTGATATCGTTGTTGCAGGCGGTATGGAGAACATGTCTATGGCACCATTTGCTCTTCCTAATGGACGTTACGGATACAGAATGACATGGCCTAGCCAGAGCCAGGGTGCATTAGTTGATACTATGGTTAAGGATGCTCTTTGGGATGCATTTAACGACTATCATATGATTAAGACAGCTGATAATGTTGCTGAGCAGTGGAAACTTACTCGTGAGGAGCTTGATGAGTTTGCTGCTAACTCACAGAACAAGGCTGAGAAGGCAATCGCTGAAGGCAAATTCAAGAGAGAGATCGTTCCTGTTGAGATCAAGAAGAAGAAAGAGACAGTTATCTTCGATACAGATGAGGGTGTAAGAAGCGGAGTTACTGCTGAGTCACTTGCTAAGCTTCGTGCTCTTTATCCGGACGGAGTTGTTACAGCAGGTAACGCTTCAGGTATTAACGACGGTGCTGCTGCAGTTGTTGTTATGTCTGAGGAGAAAGCTAAGGAGTTAGGCGTTAAGCCTATGGCAACATTTGTTGCAGGTGCACTTGCTGGTGTTGATCCTTCAATCATGGGCGTTGGTCCTGTGGCAGCTACTAAGAAGGCTATGGCTAAGGCTGATTACAAGATCGAGGACTTCGATGTTATCGAGGCTAACGAGGCATTTGCTGCACAGTCCGTAGCAGTTGGTAAGGATCTTGGCATTGATGTTGCTAAGCAGCTTAACCCACGTGGTGGTGCTATCGCACTTGGACATCCTGTTGGAGCTTCAGGTTGCCGTATTCTTGTTACACTTCTTCATGAGATGGAAGATATGGACGCTAAGAAGGGTCTTGCTACACTTTGTATCGGTGGCGGTATGGGTTGTGCTACTATCGTTGAGAGATAATTGCAAGCTGTATAATGACTTTGACATGATAATTATATAAAGGAGATTAATTCTATGGAATTTATCACATATGAGCAGGAAGGATTTGTTGGTGTTATTACCATCAATCGTCCTAAAGCACTTAATGCATTAAACAGTCAGGTGCTTGATGAATTAAATGAAACTCTTGATTCAATTGATCTTGATACTACAAGAGCCCTTATTCTTACAGGTGCGGGAGACAAGTCTTTTGTTGCTGGTGCTGATATCGGTGAGATGTCAACACTTACTAAGGCAGAAGGTGAAGCTTTCGGTAAGAAGGGTAATGATGTATTTAGAAAACTTGAAGTATTCCCTATCCCGGTTATTGCAGCCGTTAACGGATTTGCACTCGGTGGAGGATGTGAGATTTCAATGAGCTGTGATATCAGAATCTGTTCAGAGAATGCAATCTTTGGTCAGCCTGAGGTTGGTCTTGGAATCACTCCTGGATTTGGTGGTACTCAGAGACTTGCTCGTCTTGTGGGAGCAGGTATGGCTAAGCAGATGATCTACACAGCAAGAAATATTAAGGCTGATGAGGCATATCGTATCGGTCTTGTTAATGCTGTATATCCTGCAGAAGAGCTTATGGAGCAGGCTAAGAAGATGGCAGCAGGTATTGCAGCTAATGCACCTATTGCTGTTCGTAACTGCAAGAAAGCAATCAATGACGGATTACAGGTAGATATGGATGAGGCTATTGTAATTGAAGAAAAGCTTTTTGGTGATTGTTTCGAGACAGAGGATCAGAAAGCAGGAATGGGTAACTTCTTAGAGAAAGATAAAGAGAAGAAGCTCAAAGTTGTTCCTTTCCAGAACAAATAAGATTAATAGTATTAGATTGCAAATATAAATTATATTAAATAGGAGGATACAAGCATGAAGGTAGGCGTAATTGGCGCAGGTACCATGGGACAGGGAATTGCTAAGGCATTCGCTATGGTTGATGGCTATGAGGTAGCTCTTTGCGATATTAAGCAGGAGTGGGCTGATGGCGGAAAGGACAAGATTGCTAAAGGATATGCAAGACTTGTTGAAAAAGGAAAAATGACACAGGAGCAGGTTGATGGTATTCTTTCAAGCATCACTGCAGGTCTTAAGGAAGATCTTTGTGCAGATTGCGATTTAATCGTAGAAGCTGCATTTGAGAATATGGAAGTTAAGAAGACAACTTTCGCAGAGCTTGACAAGATTTGTAAAGAGGGATGTATCTTTGCATCAAACACATCAAGCCTTTCAATTACAGAGATTGGTAACGGACTTACACGTCCAATGATCGGTATGCATTTCTTTAATCCTGCTGATCGTATGAAATTAGTTGAGGTTATCGCAGGTGTTAATACTCCTGATGAGACAGTAGAGAAGATTAAGAAGATTTCAGAGGAGATCGGTAAGACTCCTGTTCAGGTTAATGAGGCTGCTGGTTTTGTAGTTAACCGTATCCTTATTCCTATGATCAATGAAGCAGCATTTATCAAAATGGAAGGTGTTTCTAACATCGCTGGTATCGATGCTGCTATGAAGCTTGGTGCTAACCATCCAATGGGACCTCTTGAGCTTGGTGATTTCGTTGGTCTTGATATCTGTCTTGCAATTATGGATGTTCTTTACAATGAGACAGGAGATTCTAAGTATCGTGCATGTCCACTTCTTCGTAAGATGGTTCGTGGCGGTAACTTGGGTGTTAAGAGTGGTAAGGGATTCTACGTATATAACGCAGACCGTACCAAGACACCGGTTGATGAGCTGTAATTTACAGTTTACCTAATGATTATACGGGTGATGATATAGCATTGTTTATATCATCACCGTTTAATGATTATAATATAGCAGGAGGAAATATATAAATGGATTTCGGATTAAGCAAGAAACATGAAATGGCAAGAACTCTTTTTAGAGAGTTTGCTGAAAAAGAAGCTAAGCCACTTGCTCAGGAGACTGATGAGGAAGAAAAATTCCCGAAAGCTACTGTTGAGAAGATGGCAAAGAGCGGATTCTTAGGAATTCCTGTTCCAAAGGAGTACGGCGGACAGGGATGTGATCCTTTAACATACGTTATGTGTGTTGAAGAGCTTTCAAAGGTATGCGGTACTACAGGTGTTATCGTATCAGCTCATACATCACTTTGTGTTGATCCTATTCAGACATACGGTACAGAGGAGCAGAAACAGAAGTATCTTCCTGATCTTGCATCAGGTAAGAAGCTTGGAGCTTTCGGTCTTACTGAGCCGGGTGCAGGTACAGACGCTCAGGGACAGCAGACAAAGGCTGTTCTTGATGAAGCTACTAATGAGTGGGTATTAAATGGTTCTAAGTGCTTTATCACAAACGGTAAAGAAGCTGACGTATATATCGTTATTGCAGTAACAGGTAAGGTTGAGAAGCGCGGAAGAATGATGAAAGAGATTTCAGCATTTATCGTAGAGAAAGGTACACCTGGATTTACATTCGGTACTAAGGAGAAGAAGATGGGTATCCGTGGTTCTTCTACTTATGAGCTTATCTTTACAGATTGCCGTATCCCTAAGGATAATCTTCTTGGACAGAAGGGTAAGGGATTCCAGATCGCAATGCATACACTTGATGGCGGACGTATCGGTATCGCTGCTCAGGCACTTGGTATTGCTGAAGGAGCTTTAGAGGCAACTGTTGCTTACGTTAAAGAGAGAAAACAGTTCGGCAGAAGCATTGCTCAGTTCCAGAATACACAGTTCCAGTTAGCAGATATGGCTACTAAGGTAGAGGCTGCTAAGATGCTTGTATATAAGGCTGCAATGAAGAAAGCTGAGTATCAGACCAATCCAAAGATTTCTTATTCTGAGGAAGCAGCTATGGCTAAGCTTTACGCAGCAGAAGTTGCTATGGAAGTAACAACTAAGGCTGTTCAGTTACATGGTGGTTATGGTTATATTAGAGAGTATGACGTTGAGCGTATGATGAGAGATGCTAAGATCACAGAGATCTACGAAGGTACTTCAGAAGTTCAGCGTATGGTTATCTCAGCTAATCTGTTGAAATAGGAGGTAATTAGACGTGAAAATAGTTGTATGTGTTAAGCAGGTACCTGATACAAAGGGTGGAGTTGAGTTCAATCCGGATGGTACTTTGAATAGAGCAGCAATGCTCACAATTATGAATCCTGATGACAAGGCTGGTCTTGAGGCAGCTCTTCGTCTTAAGGATCAGTATGGTGCAGAGGTTACAGTTGTAACTATGGGACTTCCAAAAGCAGAGGATGTTCTTCGTGAAGCACTTGCTATGGGTGCTGACAAGGGAATCCTTGTAACAGACCGTGTACTTGGTGGAGCAGATACATGGGCTACATCAACAACTCTTGCAGGAGCACTTCGTAACCTTGATTATGATCTCGTTATCACAGGTCGTCAGGCTATCGATGGTGATACAGCACAGGTTGGTCCTCAGATTGCTGAGCACCTTAATCTTCCTGTAATCTCTTACGCTGAAGAGATCGTAGCAGTTGATGATAAGTCAATCACAGTTAAGCGTCAGTATGAGGACAGACATCACATCTTAAAGGCTCAGCTTCCTTGTCTTCTTACAGCACTTGCTGAGTTAAATGAGCCTCGTTACATGACACCGGGCGGAATCTTCGATGCAGTAGATGCAGAGCTTACTGTATGGGGAAGAGCAGATCTTAAGGATATCGATGACGGTAACTTAGGTCTTAAGGGTTCTCCTACAAAGATTGCTAAGGCATCTGATAAGGTTCGTAAGGGTGCCGGTGAAAAGGTAGCTCCGGAATCAGCAGATGAAGCAGTTAGTTACATTATGGATAAGTTAGTAACTAAGCACATTATCTGATGAAGAAAGGGAAAGAGGTGACATTTAAATGGAATTAACAAACGAACAGATCGCTGAGTATAAGGGTGTATACGTATACGCTCAGCAGGTAGATAATAAAATAAGCAACATCGCATTTGAGCTTCTTGGTAAGGCTAAAGAGCTCGCAGGTGCGCTTTCAACTGATGTTACAGCAGTTTTACTTGGTTCAGGAGTAAAGGATCTTGCTGATCAGTTAGCAGAGTATGGTGCTGATAAGGTTATCGTTGTTGATGATCCTGAGCTTAAGGATTACAGAACTGAGCCTTATACACATGCACTTTCATCTGTAATTAATGAGTATAAGCCAGACATTATGTTAGTTGGTGCTACAGCTATCGGACGTGACCTTGGTCCTCGTGTTTCAGCACGTGTTCAGACAGGTCTTACAGCTGACTGTACAGTACTTGAGATTGGAGATTTCCCTCTTAATCCTATTCCAAATCAGGAGCAGAAGCACAATCAGTTGCTTATGACTCGTCCTGCATTTGGTGGTAATACAATCGCAACAATTGCATGTCCTAACAATCGTCCTCAGATGGCAACAGTTCGTCCGGGTGTTATGCAGAAGATTGCTCCAGTAAAGGGTGCTAAGGCAGAAGTTATTGAGTTTAATCCTGGATTCACACCAGACAACAAATATGTTGAGATCTTAGAGGTAGTTAAGTCAGTTAAAGAGACTGTTGATATTCAGGCAGCTAAGATTCTTGTATCAGGTGGTCGTGGAGTTGGAAGCGAAGAGAACTTCAAGCTTCTTTATGACCTTGCAGATGCAATCGGTGGAGAGGTTTCATGTTCTCGTGCTGTAGTAGAGAACGGATGGCTTTCACAGGATCATCAGGTAGGACAGACAGGTAAGACTGTACGTCCTAACGTATATTTTGCAATCGGTATCTCAGGAGCTATCCAGCACGTTGCAGGTATGGAAGAGTCTGACGTTATCATCGCTATCAACAAAGATGAGGATGCTCCTATCTTTGATGTAGCTGATTACGGTATCGTTGGAGATCTTAACAAGATCGTTCCTCAGCTTACAGAAGCTATCAAGGCTGAGATTGCTAATAAATAATTAGATTTGTTTATTTTAAAAATGGACGCTGCTAATTTTTATATTATAAAAATTAGCAGCTGTTTGTTTGTAGAAAGAGAGAGTTTAATAATGGATAAATTTTTCAAGATAAGTGAGAGAGGTTCATCTGTCAGAGCTGAGATCATGGGCGGCTTGACAACTTTTTTTGCTATGGCATACATTGTTTTTGTCAATCCTAATCAGGTTGCAGGTGAAGGAGCTTCGGGATGGCTTGCAGGGGCAGCTGCAGAAGCAGGGATTGATGTGTCTGCACAACTTGGACAGATATGGAATTCGGTGTTTGTTGCGTCTATTCTTGGTGCTGTTATAGGTACACTTTTGATGGCTTTTCTTGCTAATATGCCATTTGCACAGGCTTGTGGAATGGGACTTAATGCATTTTTCTGTACCTGTTTTGTTGCAGCTTCTGTCTTTGGCGGAGTTGATGTCATTGAAGGTTATCATGCAGGGATGGTTATTATATTTGTATCAGGTCTTGTATTCCTTGTACTTTCTCTTACGGGAGCAAGGGAATATGTTGCAAAGGCGATGCCGGAATGTCTCAAGAAAGCTATTCCCGCAGGTATAGGTCTTTTCATAGCAATGATCGGTTTGAAAAATGCAGGTCTTATTCAGGCTAATCCGTACACCTTTGTTCAGTTTGTGGATATCCACGGTGGACAATGGGCTGATTACTGTCCGGCTATTGCAGCATTTATAGGATTATTGCTTATTGCTATATTCGAGAAATATAATGTCAAGGGCAGTGTAATCATCGCAATCCTTGTTACATCTGTAATATATTACATATTTATGGGTACTGTTCCAAGCTTTGATGTGAGCGCAATCGGTCAGACTTTCAAGGATTTTGGAGAAGTTGGTATTGTTGGTCTTCTAGATGGTAAGGCTTGGTCAGATGCATTTACAGGTGCTCCTATCGGCGGACTTTTCAACGCAGTTATGCTGGTGATTACTTTCTGTCTCGTAGATATGTTTGATACGATCGGAACACTCTATGGAACAGCTGCACAGGCAGACATGCTTGATGAGAACGGTGATCCGATTAATGTCAATAAATCGATGCTCTGTGATTCCATTGCAACAGTATGTGGTGCAGCTTTAGGTACTTCTACATGTACAACATTTGTTGAGTCTTCATCCGGTGTTGCCGCAGGTGCAAGAACAGGACTTGCAAGCGTTGTTACTTCAATCTGTTTTGCACTTTGTCTGTTCTTAAGTCCTCTTGCAAGCATTGTTCCAAGTGCTGCGACAGCTCCTGCGCTTATCTATGTTGGTGTGCTTATGATGAAGAGTTTTGCTCAGGTTGATATGAATGATATTACATCGGCACTCCCTGCATTTCTTGCTCTTATAATGATGCCTCTTACTTATTCTATAGCTAACGGAATCGGTATCGGAGCCATCGCATATGTTATTATCAGAATATTTACAGGAAAGTACGAGAAGAAGGATGTTGTAATAAGCATTATCGCAGCATTGTTCGTTCTCAAGTTCATATTTGTTACTATGTAAAATGATGATATAAGAAGATTATGATTTTGTAATGTTTAAATTTAGTGAATGGTGTCTGATAGTTCTAATATTAGTAAATCGTACATAAATAATACAAAAAAAGAATGTATTGTTATGGAAATATATGTTGTTAATGAGGGAGATACCCTCCAGAGTATTGCAGATCGATTTGATGTATCTGTATCCAGACTTGCGTATGATAACGAAATATTTCAGGGAGAGATTGTTGTGGGGCAGGCGCTTATCATTTTACAGCCGGAAATAGTATATACTGTTGAAGAAGGAGATACACTTAACAGTATTGCAGAAAGTTTTGGTTCAACTGTCAATGATATACTGCGTAACAACTCATTTCTGCTTAATGAGAATTTTCTTCTTCCAGGGAGAGTGCTTGTTATTTCATATAATGACAACAATGATGGCATAACTACAGATAATATAGACATATATGGATATGCATATCCTTTTATCAGAGAAGATGTTCTGGAAGAAGCAAGTCTATATATAGACGAGCTTCTTCCCTTTTCTTATGGATTCAATGAGGATGGTACGCTCATTTATCTTAATGACGAAGGCTTAATTGAAAATGCGTTAAGATTTGATAACAGGTTAAGAATGGTGATTACGCCCCTTGACAGAAACGGAAGATTTAACAATCAACAGGTGGTTAAGCTGTTGTCCGATGAAAACGTTCAGGATATTCTTATAGATAATATTATATTGATAATGAATGATAAAGGATACTCGGCTTTAGACATTGATTTTGAATTTATCCCCGGTCAATTTCGATCTGAATATGTTTCATTTGTTACTAAAGTGAGAAACAGGTTAAATGAAAATGGATATAATGTCAGTGTTGCATTACCTCCTAAAGTTTCATCTGATCAGCCTGGATTATTGTATGAAGGGATAGATTATGCAGGACTTGGAAATGCTGCAAATAGTGTATTTCTTATGACCTATGAATGGGGATACAAATACGGACCGCCACTTGCGGTTGCACCGATACCATCGGTCAGACGTGTTCTAGATTATGCTGTATCAGAAATACCTGTAGAGAAAATATATATGGGAATACCGAATTATGCATATGATTGGCAGTTGCCGTATGAAAGGGGAGTTACTGTAGCGGAGACAATAGGTAATACAGAAGCAGTAAGACGTGCGTATAGATACGGAACTGAGATAATATATGATGAGCAGTCGCAGGCACCGTATTATTACTATACAGATGATGGTGGGACTGAACATGTTGTATGGTTTGAAGATGTGAGAAGTATAATTGCTAAGTATGATCTTGTAAAAGAATATGGATTTAAAGGGGTAGGATATTGGAACCTTATGAGAGAGTTTAGGGCAAATTGGGTGTATGTTAATACGCTTTAAATTGGGGTTTATCGAGCTGTTTGAATGACGGACGCACAATTATGAATTGATTATAAGTTGTGGTCAAAACTTTTAAAGATATTGATATTGTTTACGGCTCCAGTGACAGTCATAATTGCTGCGGGACCCGTTCGCACTATCATTGCATTACGTAGCAGTACTAAACTCACGTATACTTAAATAGAGTATCCGTTCGCTAAGTACTGACGTACTGCAAAGCCCTCCGCAATCTATGAACTGTCAACTGTTCGCCGTTTCACAATACTCAAGATTATCGAAAGTTTCGTATTCACTTTATTTGAAATATTCAAT
>CADBCZ010000008.1 GCA_902793335.1 uncultured Lachnospiraceae bacterium | reverse complement strand
ACATCCATGTCCGTCATCCGCTGACTTTATAAGGGATACTAAGAAACTCTAATTTTCTCCCAAATGTCATATAAAAAAACTTTTTACCATTCGCTTCGCTTATCTAATTAATTTAATCAGACAAACTTGCTATGCGAGATATACAATACCTCGAGTTTCGCTAGTCCTTTGTTGGACAGGGCGTTGGTCATAAAATTTGCTGATTGCTACGATATCTAATTAACGCTTGCTTTTATGCCAGCCACCCTGCCCTACGGCATGAGCTGTTTTGTAAATTATTATTGATAAACAGCACAATTATGACTGTCAATGGAGCCATTCACAATATCAATACTTATACAAGTTTCGTTAACAAAACTATAACTATTCATAATTGTGCATACGTCATACAAACAGCTCTACAAACTCAAATTTGATGATAAAAGGAAAGGAAGTAAGTAGAATGGGAGCAACAAAAATTACTGCAAAGGTTGTAAGTCAGGAAAAGCTTGCGACCGACGTATACAGCCTTATTTTAAAGGCAGAAGAAGTTGCTGTTTCTGCAAAGGCAGGACAATTTGTTTCACTGTATAGTAAGGATGGAAGTAATCTTCTTCCAAGACCGATAAGTCTTTGTGAGGTTAATAAAGCTGAAGGTACTTTAAGACTTGTATATCGTGTAGTGGGAAAAGGTACTAAAGAATTTTCAGCACTTAATAGTGGCGACGTAATTGATATTATGGGACCGCTTGGTAACGGTTTTAATAAAAAGGATAGTAAGGCAATCCTTATAGGTGGAGGAATAGGTATTCCGCCTATGTTAGAGCTTGCTAAGGAACTTGATTGTGATAAGAGTATCGTACTTGGATTCCGTGATGAGACATTCTTAATAGATGATATGAATGCAACAGGAGGCAGAGTTTTTATAGCAAGTGAAGACGGAAAAACAGGTGTTAAGGGAACAGTAATTGATGCCATAAAGGAATATGGTGTTGAAGGTGATGTTATTTATGCGTGCGGTCCTACACCTATGCTTAGAGCAATCAAGGAGTATGCTTTGAATAATAACATTGAGGCTCAGCTTTCGTTAGAAGAGAAGATGGCATGCGGAATAGGTGCTTGTCTTGCATGTGTGTGTAATTCAAAAGAGGTTGATGCTCACAGTCATGTCAAGAATAAGAGGATCTGTAAAGATGGTCCGGTATTTGATGCACGTGAAATTGAACTTTGATTAATGAATCATAGTTTTAATATTAGATGGAAAGAATAATGAGGGTGATATTATGTCGACTAATATAGATTTTACGGGAATGAGTGTTAACATTGCGGGAGTTGAGTTTAAGAATCCTGTTACTGTAGCATCAGGAACTTTCGGTTCCGGAGCAGAGTATGGAGATTTTGTGGATCTTAATAAGCTTGGAGCTGTTACAACTAAGGGCGTTGCCAATATACCGTGGGCAGGTAATCCTACACCAAGAATAGCGGAAACTTACGGTGGAATGATGAATGCAGTTGGACTTCAGAATCCCGGAATAGATGTTTTCTGTAAGAGAGATATACCATTTTTGCAGGAATATGATACCAATATAATTGTAAATGTATGTGGTAAGAGTGAAGCAGACTACGTTGAAGTAGTGGAGCGACTTGCCGATGAGAAAGTTGATCTGCTTGAAATCAATGTGTCATGTCCTAATGTCAAAGAAGGCGGTATTGCTTTTGGTCAGGATCCTAAGGCATTAGAGAGTATAACAAGGGCAGTAAAGGCAAAGGCGAAACAGCCTATTATTATGAAGTTAAGTCCGAACGTAACGGATATCACAGCTATGGCAAAGGCTGCCGAGGCTGGTGGAGCAGATGCTCTTTCACTGATAAATACACTCACAGGAATGAAGATAGATATTAACCGCAGACAATTTGCTATAGCGAATAAGACAGGAGGCCTTTCAGGTCCTGCAATCAAACCTGTTGCGGTTCGTATGGTTTACCAGGTTGCAAATGCAGTAAATCTTCCGATTATCGGAATGGGTGGTATTATGAATTATGAGGATGCCATTGAATTCATGATGGCAGGAGCAACAGTTGTTTCTGTCGGAACTGCTAATTTCCATAACCCATATGTAACATTAGAGATAGTTGAAGGCATTAAGAAATTTATGGATGAACATGGAATTAAAGATATTAATGAGATAATCGGATGCGTTAAGTAATCTTCATAAGGTATTAAAAGCCGGATGCAAATGCACCGGCTTTTCTAATCTTAATGAAATCTTAAAGACTTCCCTTCTTTCTTCTTAAATATCAATAATGATATAATCAAGGCAACTCAAAAAGATGAATGACCTTTTTGATTTGGTTTTGCGCAAAACCGTATATTCGAATATGCATTATATTCGGTGCTGTAAACAAGTGTGGAGGATATGAAAATGTACAATATTTTAATATGTGATGATGAAAAGGACATTGTAAATGCTTTAAAGATTTATCTTACTAATCCTGATTATAAAATGTTTGAAGCATACAATGGGAAGGAAGCGCTCGATGTCGTTGCTTGCGAAGATATTCATTTAATCTTAATGGACATAATGATGCCGGTAATGGATGGAATTGAGGCAATGAGCAAAATAAGAGAAAAGAGCAATGTTCCTATCATCTTACTCACTGCAAAGAGTGAGGACACAGATAAAATATTGGGATTAACTATCGGGGCAGACGATTACATAACTAAGCCGTTCAATCCGGTTGAGGTTGCGGCAAGAGTAAAGTCTCAGCTTAGAAGATATCTACAGCTTGGTGGTGGTGAGATTAAGTCAGATACAATGGTCATCGGTGGTATCGAATTAAACGATTCCAGTAAAAAGGTAACACTGGATGGTGATGAGATTTCACTTACTCCTAAGGAATATGAGATACTCAAACTGTTTATGAGAAATCCAAATCGTGTGTATTCGCCCAGTGAAATATATGAACATGTATGGCAGGAGAAACCGATTGGCAACGAGACTAATACAGTAGCAGTTCATATCAGACATTTAAGAGAAAAGATAGAGTATGATGCCGCTGAACCGAGATACTTAAAGGTTGTGTTCGGGCAGGGGTACATACTGAAAAAGTGAGTAGAAACTAGTTAAGAAGGGAAGATAAGTATGAATAATATAATAAGATCATTACCTGCAAAGATAATTATATATCTAATGACTTGTATTATGATGATGATGGCAATTGCATCTATAGGCGTTGGTATAGTTTGTTATGAAACGGGACTATATGATAAAAGTCCTGCGGAGATATTAGAAGAGAGGGCAGGTTTGGAAGCTGTCAGCTCTGCACACATAATACTTGGAGATGTTGTTGACCAATTGTCTGATTCAGGAGAAGTAATAGAGGACTCGGATTACTACTACGGCGGAGATGAATATGAATATTCAAGATATATTGCGGATAATTATGTATATAGCATAACAGGTGCAGATGGTAAGAATATAGATAAATCGCAGGGGTTTGATGAAAACAAGGTAGAATATACATATTATCTTAAGGAAAAATCCGGTGAAGGTGATAAGTATGATGCATCTGATATTATTACAGAAAAGGATGATGTGACAGAAAGATATATTACTTTTAAGTCGTATTATGAAGGGAATGATGGGTTGCCTGATACAGCTGAGTGTAACATAGAAAAGAAATCATTTGGCATATTATATAAATACAGAAATGAAGCATTGCCTACAGGAGTAATAGCACTGATTCTTTTGATTGTGTTTTTTATAATGATGCTTTGTGTATCAGCAAGGCGGCCAAAATCTGAAGAATTATATCCGGGATATATAAACAAGGTACCGTTTGATCTGATTTTATTTGTGGCTATGGTTGGAGTATGTATTCTTGGAGCAATATGTGATCAGGGATGGTATGATGAAACAATCCTTATATTTATTGGTCTTTTTTTGATATATACTATCTTTGTATTTAACGGATTATGCATGGATGCAGCTGCAAGAATCAAAGAGGGTACGTTGATAAAAAATACAATTATTTATAAGGTATGTAAATTGTGTTGGAAGCTTTTCAAGAAATATGTTATTGGTTTAATTAAATGGTTCTTCAAAAAGATAAGAGTATTTTCTTCAAGTATCAAGGAGATAATTAAAAATCTTCCGCTTATTTGGAAGACAGTTGTAGGTTTTGGTTTAATATCTTTTATTGAAATAATTGTTTTGGGTTGTACCTGGTATGAAATGGATAATTATGTTATCTGTTGGTTTATAGGACATATTATATTATTTATTGTCATATGTAGATTTGCACTTGGTCTTCGTGGATTACAGGTTGCCGGAAGAGCGTTGGCTGCGGGTGATTATGAGCATAGGGTGGATACAAGTAAATTACGCTTTGATTTCAAAGAGCATGGAGAGAATCTCAACCATATTTCTGATGGAATGGTTATGGCTGTTGAGGAAAAAATGAAGAGCGAACGCATGAAGACAGAACTTATAACAAACGTTTCTCATGACATTAAGACTCCCCTGACATCAATAATCAACTACGCAGATCTTATCGGAAAAGAAAAGACTGAAAATGAGAATATAAAGGAATATACAGAAGTATTACTTCGCCAGTCGGAAAGATTGAAACGTCTTATTGAAGACTTGGTTGAAGCTTCTAAGGCAAGTACAGGTAATCTTGAGGTTGAATTAGCACCGTGTGAGGCTTCAATGTTTATCACTCAGATTGCGGGTGAGTATGAGGAGAAGTTTAATAATGCAGGACTTAAACTTGTCACAAAAGGCTTTGATAATTCAGCCTATATTATGGCCGACGGCAGAAGAATGCTTAGAGTGTTTGACAACCTTATGAACAATATCTGTAAGTACGCACTTGAGAATTCCAGAGTATATCTCTCGCTGGAGGTTTTGGAGAAAACAGAAGATAATACTGAATTAGCTGTTATAACATTTAAGAATACATCAAGAAATGAACTTGATATGCCACCGGAAGAATTGATGGAGAGATTTGTGCGTGGTGATAAGTCTAGAAATACGGAAGGCAATGGTCTTGGACTTTCAATAGCAAGAAGCATGACTGAACTTCAGGGTGGTGAATTTGATATCAAGATTGATGGAGATCTTTTCAAGGTTATATTGACGTTTCCCAAAATCAAACAATAAATAATATTAGTTTAATTAATTGCCGATTTCAAAAGATTTATGGAATCGGCAATTTTTATGTTTGAATTAAGTAAAATAAGGCAAACTTGATTTCATTTCCATATTATTATAAAATTGATATTATACACTAAATAGGGGGTCGATGCTCATTTTTTTGCAAACTCCCGGAAATAAAGGATTTAGAAACAAAAAACGGGGTGTCAGTTTGACACTACCTTAAAAAAATGGAGGGATAGTATGAAGAGTATCAAGAGATTTACCGGTTTTGCATTGGCGGTTACATTAGTGATCGGCCTGTTCTCACCGGTACAGAGTGTAAGCGCGGCATCAAAGACCAAAATATCTGCTAAAAAGCTTACGATGACAGTCGGACAAAGTAAGATATTGACTGTAAAAAACGGTAAAAAGAAAATTAAAGGAGTTAAGTGGAGTTCCAACAAAAAGAAAGTTGCCACTGTATCGAGCTCAGGTAAGGTTAAGGCTAAGAAAGCCGGAAAAGCTACGATTACTGCAAAGGTAAAGGGTAGCAAGTATACCTGTAAAGTTACTGTTAAGAAAAAGGTGAACACAGAGGAGAGTACTACTGAACAGAATAGTACTGAGAAGAAGACGGATACATCTACAACACCAAGTACACCAAGCTCGGAAACACAGACAACGCCAAGTACACCAAGCTCGGAAACACAGACAACGCCAAGTACACCAAGCTCGGAAACACAGACAACACCAAGTGCACCGGGTTCAGAAACGCAAACGACACCTGGAACATCGGATGAATCCGGTAATGAAGGAGATGATTCTTTGATATCAAATGAAGAATTAAAGACTCTTGTTACGCCGAAGACTTCTTATGAATGGGTTGATAGAAAAGCTACAAGAAAAGAAGATGGTGTGGAGAAGATAATAGACGAGGAAATCCAGAAATATACAATTAAGTGGAATAAGAAGGATAAGGATGGAAAATATCATCTTCCTTCCACAGCCGAGCAGTTGAGTTGGATAGATCGAAGTGGCGGCGGTATAGATGCTGCAATAGAAGAAGATGACGGAAGGTTCCTTGTAGCTGCACTTTATTTCTGTGCTTTAAAAGCATACGACCCACAAAATGAGAGTGAATTTGATAATATGATGAGGGTACTTATAGATTCACCTACAGCTAAGAAAGTTGGTGGAACTTACGGTGCGTCAACAGCTCAGAATACTAAGCTTAATTTGAAGAAGAAGATTAATGGAGTAGTTAAGTATACTTATATGGGAAATGCATACTTTAAAGGCGCAACACCTGAAAATCAGTATACACCGGATAATCCACCTGCTGTTGTGCTGGAAGATTTTGTATATGCTGCAGAACCATCAACTACTTACGGCACAGATATTTATAAGATAATTGTTCGTTTTGCTGGTGCGGATTCGGAAAGAGCGCTTTCTGTATATAAGGACAAAGAAGATGGACAGTGGTATATTTTCAGCGATACATATATGGGATTTACTGCGGATATAAGAAGACCTCGAATAACTGATTCAGAGGTGGCAAATTATCTGAACCCTGTTGATTATAAGGAAAGTGATCAGCCTGTTGTTAAAACAAAGATAGTTAACAGAGATGCCCAGGATCCTAATGACACAAGCAAGATTGTTAAGCAGCCAATTACACAAGCACAGATATCATTTAAAAATGAAAGCAAGAGTGTGCTTCCTACAGATGGCAGTTCTTTAAATTCTATTGATCGTAGTGGACCGGCACTTATTGTAGATCCTGATAATAAGAATAGGATGATACCGGATCTTGAGAATGATACGGGAAGATTTATGACAATTGCTGCTTATTTTGCGGCACTTAAATCATGGACACCTGATACAGCTGATGATGTATATGATATGATGGAATTGCTTTGTGAATCACCAACATCTAAAGCCTTAGATGAGGATGTATTTACCAATTATGGAAAAGAATTCTTCAAGACTAATCTCACAAAAGAGTTGATACCGGGTCATCCAAAGTATACATATATCGGTGATTCATATTTTGATGGAGCAAGTCCTTATAATATGTATACTCCTGATGAACCACTTTCAGTAACTGTTGAAGATTATGTTTATGATGGAATATGGTCAGATGACTATCAGTGTATGATTTATACTGTTATAGCAAGATTTGATGGGGCAGATACAGAGAGATTACTTAAGATGTACCAGGATCCGTTTGATCTTCGCTGGTATATATTTAGTGATACTTATAAGAGTTTTATATCTGATGTAAAGAATCCTATACTGTCAAAAGAAGAAGTGCTTGATAAATTCTATGAGAAATATCCTGACAGAAAGGATATCACATATGACGATGAGGATCAGCCTGTTATAGCCCTTGCTGAGGTTGAAAGGAAATTTTCTAAAGAAGATGAGGAGGGTAATACCCAGAATTATCCAATCACCATGCAGCAGGCAAAGGTAACATTTACCAACAATGGAAAGAATGTTTTACCTACTTCAGCAGATACGCTCAAGAAGATTAATCGTGGCGGAGATTATGAAAAGGTAGGAAAGACCGGTAATGTCAAAGCAGATAAATCGGATGATCTTGGAAGATTTATGACAATTGCAGCGTATTTTGCAACACTTAAAAAGCTTGATAAATATAATTATTCAGAAGCTTATAAGATGATGGAACTTTTGTGTGAGTCTCCGACATCATGTGCTTTGGGCTCGGATGTATTTAATAATTACAGCCAGGATTTCATGAAAACTAATGTGTTGGATAAGAAGGTTGGACTTACTGAACAATACAAATATGAGATATTAGGTAATTCATATTTTGACGGTGCAGACAGATTTAATAATTATACACCAAGTGAACCACTTGCGGTAACTGTTGAAGATTATGTATATGACGGTGTATGGTCTAATGATTACAATACATATATCTATACAGTGATATCAAGATTTGGTGGTGCAGATTCTGAAAGACTTTTAAAGATTTATCAGGATCCATATGATAATCAATGGTATATCTTCAGTGATAGCTGGAAGAGCTTTTGCTCCGATATCAAAAATCCTGTTCCTTCATCGACAGCAACTCCGAGAACTGATTATGTTGATTCTGATCAGCCACAGGTAAAATCGGGTTCGGTTAATGGAAAATATGTGGTATTTGACGAGGAGACAGGTAAAGAGGAAATTAAAGATGGTTCGTTTGTTAAGAAGGAGATAGTATTTGGAGATTCGGTTCCTTCTGATGCTGCATCACTTAAAAAGATTAGCAGACAGGGACCTGCTCTTATTACTGATTCTACAGGAAAGAAGGTACCTGATCTTGACAATGATGATGGCCGTTTTAAGGTTGCAGCTCTATACTGTGCAGCTCTTAAATCATGGACACAGGAAACATCAACAGATGTTGATGCAATGATGGAACTTCTTTGTGAATCACCTACTACAAAAGCACTTGGAGAAGATGTGTATAGCAGTTACAGTGTTTCTCAGATGACATCTGCAATGAAACAGAACAGTAAATATTCATATCTTGGTAACTCGTACTTTGCCGGTGCTGACAGATATAATGATTATACACCTACCAAGCCGTACACTGTGACTCTTGAGGACTACGCGTATAACGGTATCTGGTCTAATGATTTTAACTGCTACATTTATACTGTTGTAATGAAGTTTGCCGGTGCTGATTCGCCAAGATTGTTGAAGGTATATCAGGATCCGTTTGATCTTGAATGGTACATTTTCAGTGACAGCTGGAGAAGCTTTATTGTCGATATTAAGAAACCGGCAAATAAATCGACTGCAACACCTAGAAGTGATTATAGTGATTCTGAACAGCCGGAAATTGTAAGTAAAGAGATTGATGGTAAATATACTGTAGTAGATGAAGCTACAGGAGAAGAGTCGGTTAAGAATGGTAAATATGTTCAAAAAACAATAACGTTTGCAGGTGTTCCTCAAAATGCAGAGGAACTTAAAAAGATCAGCAGACAAGGACAGTTAGTTACAAAGGATGATCTTAATCGTAATGTTACTAATCTCGAGAATGATAATGGAAGATTTGTTGTTGCAGCGCTATATATATCAGCACTTAAATCGTGGACGCCTGAGACGGCAGATGATGTGGATGAGATGATGGAAGCGTTGTGTGAATCACCGACAAGCAAGACAATAGGTTCTGATGTGTATAACAATCAGAGTAAGAAATTCATGTCAAATGCAATGAAACAGAACAATAAGTATACATATATCGGTAATTCATATTTTGACGGTTCATCGCCTGAAAATGGATATATTACTGATTCGACATCTGTTGTTGTTGAGGACTATGCATATGACGGAATATGGTCTGATGATTATGAAACCAAGATATATACTGTTGTTGTCAAATCATCAGGCGCTGATTCACCAAGACTGTTGAAGGTATACCAGGATCCGTTTGATCTTGAGTGGTATATTTTCAGTGATTCATGGAAATCGCTTGTTGTAGATGTAAGAGAACCGGTGAGTGAGTAGTTAGCCGTTTTCAAAAGATGCAAGCCAAGGCTTATAAGCGATAATTAAAAATGATATGAATAACACCCGGAAACATTATGTTTTCGGGTGTGTTTTTATTTGTGATAGTAATTGGATTTAGCTTAAGTAATTGGCGATGATTATAAGAAGGAGGGTTGGAAAAAAACTTGTGTAAATGCAGATAGATGTGTATAATGTCTATGTATATTAATGTTAGGAGGAGTTTTATGAAATTTAAAAAATGAAACTATGGAAAACTGCAATGATGATGTTTTCGTTAGTTATGACTGCATTTATGGTTTTAGGGTTTAGCACTAAGGCTAGTGCTGCAGAACTTACTGCTGATGATTACGGCAAATATCATTTGAAAGAAACGGCTGATTATACACTTACTGTTGATAGCAGTATGGCTGCTACAGGATCATCATGGATTAAACTTACGGTTGTTTCTGATAATGAGGGAAAACTTACATATCCGTATGATACTTATGGCGGTTTAGATCAAAATAAGCGTTTGAGCAAAGATGAAGAATTTGAGATCAGACTTGATAAAAGTGGTTATAACAATAAAACTATTACATTGAAATTTGAAGCGGTACATACTCATGACTGGGATGCTTCTACAGGAAAATGTAAGACATGTGGTGAGGCTTGTTCACATGATTTCTCTAAAGGGGACAAGTATTGTTCTGTTTGTAAATGGATATGCACACATGAGAAGAAGACGGTAACTAATTATTATAACGGCTATAACGGAAAACATAAAGTTATTGGAAAATGTGAAACCTGTGGACAGACTGAACTTGAGATGGGTGAAGAGGATTGTTCATGGGAACTTCAAAGCAGCAACAAATCGTGGAATACAAGTGATGGTTCATTAAAATCACACGATTATAAATGTTCAAAGTGTAATCAGACAAAGTCTGAAGATTGTACATTTGATAAAGTTATCAGCGTTACATCATCAGGTCCTGAAACACATACAGTAAAGAAGCAGTGTAAATGTGGAAATACTCTTACTGGTGATACAGGTCATACATGGTCAGGTGACAAATGTACTGAATGTGGTTTTGTCAGAGTTCAGCCGGGTAAAGTTTCAGGTATTAAGCTTAAAAAAGTTAAAAGTGTTAAGAAGAAACGCTGGAAAAAAGGATATTGGGATTCATTTAACAAATGGCATAAAGGATATTATTATAACTACTATGCTGTGACATATAAAGTTACATTTAAAAAAGCAAAAAATGCAAGCTATCATGAGATTACCTATGATTCTGATGCATTTCTTTATAATCCGGACACTACTAAGAAGATAAAAAGTGGTGCAAAGATTACAATGAATCTCGGCAAAAAGGGAAGTTCAAATATTACTATTGATGCCGTAAGTAAAACAGGTAATAAAACATCTGTTAAGAAAAGCTTTAAGTACAATGTAAAATAATATACTAATAAACAAAACACATCCTAAAATAACATGTTTTAGGGTGTGTTTTTTAATTTGTAAATACTCTGAAACATAGTTTTTTCTTGATGATTTATTAAAATTATGGTAAACTGATTCTATGTGTAATTTACTTAAAGGTATTATTCGGAGGATACGGAATGGACAGCATTAAATTAAAGGTGAAAATATGTCATAGTGATAAGGGTATGGAAAACCTTTTAAGGAGTGCAGAGCCTGTTAATAATGTTGAGGTTGAATATGAGACTGTAGAAAAGTTTGGTAATTACGACGGACAGCAGGATATATTGCTCATTTCGGACAGTATCAAAGCATTGATTCCATATTTTTCCAAAAACGAATCAGGTATTATGATAATATTTGCCGGAGATTCGAGTCTGATTTTTAAATCTCTAAGCTTCTTCCCAAGAAATATTTTAAATATTTGGCTTACAGGAATGCCTGAAGAATATATCAAATTTGAGTTTAATCGTGCTATGCGCCTAATGCTCATGAGATATGATGCATGGCTCTATAAGAATTGGTTGATGGCACTAAGTGATAGTCTTCCAGATCTTATATGGTTTAAGGATAAGGGTGGCAAACACTGGTTTGTTAATGATAAATTTGAGAATACGGTACATAAGACCAGAGAAATGTGTCACGGTAAGAAACACGATGATATATGGGATAGTTCCGATAAATGTGAGAATACCAGCAATCTTGGGTATATTGAGTCAGAACAAGAGGCTATGGAAAAGGGAGCTCTTGTGATGGCAGATGAGATAGTTAGGACTGACTCAGGTATGAGGCATTTTATAACATACAGATCCCCTATATATGACAGAGACGGGGTTGCTACCGGTATTGTAGGAGTAGGTCATGATATGACAGATCTTAACAATACAAGCCTTGAACTTTCGATGCTCATTGATAATATCCCAATGGGAATCATGATATGTGATGAAGATTGGAAGGCTGTAGAGGTTAATGATATTTTTGAAGAGTTCTTTGGTATTTCGGATAGTGACCTTGAAGATTTTGATTACAATACGTGGAAGAAGAATAAAACAACAACAATCAAGACAAGAGAATATGATGATAAGATGTATCTTTTCCAGGAAGAGGTTTCTTATAAAGAAGGAGATAAAGAGTATATATTCAATATTTCAGAACAAGAGGTTCGTGATTATTTCGGTAACATAACAGGTCATTATTGTTTCTTTCGTGATATAACAAGCGAACGGGAGTATGAAAGGGTTATACTTAAGCAGGCTAATACGGATGCGCTTACAGGATTATACAACAGAAGATATTTCTTTGATTATATTAATGCTCATACAGATGAAGCTCTTACCGTGCTTTTCATGGACATGGATAATTTCAAGAAGATTAATGATACATTAGGACACAATAAGGGAGATGAAGCTCTTATCAAGACTTCGCAGGAAATACTTAAGGCTTTTCCTGAAAGTCTTGTTGCGAGACTTGGTGGTGATGAGTTTGCTGTTCTTGCAGATGAAAAACTTACAGAAGAAGAACTAACAAAACGTTCTGAAAAACTTGAGAAAAAGATTGAGAAAGAGTTTGAGTGGATGAGACTGGGGGTTTCTTTAAGTGTTGGTATGGCTCATGCAAAGGAAAAAATTGAAGATGTAGATGAATTTATTCATGAGAGTGATCAGATGATGTATGAGGTGAAACAAGGCAAGAAGAATACAAAGTGACAGATTGTAATATACATTATTCACAAAATATTTTGGTGAAAATGACATATAAAAAAATATATATGTAATTAGTTGCGGGGTTGTATGACCCCGTAATTTATTATAAAATAAAAATATCATTTTAAAATGCAATTAGAATTGTTTTAAGGAGGAGATAATATTATGGGTTTATTTG
The DNA here is from genome assembly GCA_902793335.1 of uncultured Lachnospiraceae bacterium. Lineage (GTDB taxonomy): Bacteria > Bacillota > Clostridia > Lachnospirales > Lachnospiraceae > CAG-590. The sequence goes on along the minus strand of CADBCZ010000008.1, from coordinate 56,350 downwards.
GCAAGGTTTTTGAGAAGAAACAATGTTCTATATGTGGAGGGGACATTGGACTTTTAGGTAACAGAAAGTTAGAAGATGGCAATATGTGCAAGGAATGTGCAGCTAAGCTTTCACCGTTTTTCTCAGACAGAAGAAATAGTACAGTTGCTGATATAGAGCAACAGCTTGACTATCGCGAGAAGAACAAGGAGGTGGTTAGAAAGTTTCATACTACAAGAACAATAGGTGAAAATATGAAGCTGCTTCTAGATGAGGATGCAAAGAAATTCATAGTGACAAGGGCAAGGAATCTCGAGGAGGCTAATCCTGATGTGATTAGTTTTTCTGATGTTACAGGTGTTGATTTTAAGATTGATGAAGATAAGTCGGAAGAGAAAAGAGAGGACAAGGACGGTAATAGGGTGAGCTATAACCCGCCAAAGTATATTTTTGAATATGATTTTCATATCACAATTCATGTAAATAATCCATACTTTGATACTATCAGTTACCAGCTTAATCCGTCAAGTGTCCAGATCAATGAGGATAATCCGCTTCCGATTAATCAGAAGCCTAATGAGAGACAGAACAGAGAGTATCAATTGTATGAGAAGATGGGCAATGATATCAAGAATGTTCTTACTGTTGCAAGACAGGAAGCAAGACATGACAGAGAGACTGCGGCAGCACCGAAGACACCTGTTATATGTCCACTTTGTGGAGCAACAACAATTCCGACTGCAGCAGGTACATGCGAGTACTGTGGCGGACCGGTTAAGTAAACGACTATGCCAAGTTCATCTGTAGCCCTGAGGGCTTAGATTCGCTAAACGCCGCTGCATACAGAAAGTTACCCGATTAGCCGTCGCTTTTAAGCTTGGCTTCTTGGACTTTCAAATTAAAGGTAATACATATTAATAATTATATATAAGTATTAATTTCTGTGTATTTATGAAATGGAGGGTATGATATGAAACAAAAAACAAAGAAATTAATTAAACAAATGAGTGTTATGATGCTTACGATTATGATGGCCGTAATTGTAGTATCAGGATTTAGCGACAAAGGAATAGTTTATGCAGGTACTTCCTTTGACAGCGCTGAGATTAAGAAGGATGCTGATGAATGTACATATGATAAAAATAGCGATGATGAATCATATTACAAGGTAGTTTTAGAAACTAAATCATTTTTGCAGTTTATCAATAGCAATTCAATTAGTACAGAAAAAGGTGATGATATTGTAATTTCTGTATATAATGGCGATAAAAATGAAATTAAGACATTTACTCAGGATGATGTTGTAATGCAGAGAACTAATACGTTTGCTGTAACGACTGATACTCTTGAAGCAGGAACATATTATTTTTCGGTTGCACGTAAGCCGGGGCTTAGTGGAGCATCTGCTGCAAAAAATAGTGGAAAAGTTAAATTAACTGTAACTCCATCTGCAGATAATACAGATAGCAGCAATGCTGAGACGATTGATATGCCTGTAGAGGGAACTATTGAGAAAACCTGGAAAGATGTTCTGATTAACAGTGCACATAGAAAGATGTATTACACCTTAAACGTAACAGATAAAGCATATTACAGCTTTAAGGAGTCTAGTGGTACAGTTGTTCTTTATAAAGGTACTACAGAAGAATATGCAAATCAGATTGCATCCGCTTCAGATTTAGCTCATAGCGAACAATTACTTGAAGTAGGAAAGTATTTGGCAGTCGGTTATGGCGTTACTGAAGGCAAAGAGTATAACGTCAAGATCAACTGCAGAGATTTCCTTGATATCAAGAAAATTGACGGACAGGATTATTATGAAGTTAATAAGGATTCAAAGACACTTATATCTCTTGCCTACACTCCTGCAACAGGATATGAATCTTCGGTAAAATGGGATTCAGCTAATTCTAAAGCAATGGAGATAACCGGATACGATTATAATGAAAAAACCACATTGGAGGATAAGAGCAAGGCGTATATTTACGGAAGAGAACTTGGCGAATATACTGCTACCGTAACTACATCAGAGGGAGTTACCAAGACAATTAAGGTTATGGTTAAGCCTAATCCTGCTAAGGCTAAGGAGATGACAGCCTTCTCGACATCTAAGAAAAAAGCTAAGATTACTCTTACATGGGAAGGTGATACTGCTGCTTATGCAGTATATATGAAGAAAGGTAGCGACTTTGTCAAAGTGGCGGATGTGAATAGCAAATCTTATACATTTAATAATCTTGCACCGGGCAAAACTTATTATTTTAGAGTAGAGTCACTTCATAAAAATGGAGACGCAGTCGTGTGTAAATCTATGAGTGAAGATATGGTTGGTTATACTGCTCCATATACTGCACCTAAGATTAAGTCATTAAAGCAGAAAGGAAAAACAGGTTATACCAAGCCATATACCAGGAATGAGAGCTATTGGTCTAATCATATTTACCATCATGTGATTCGTCATTATGGTAATACAAGTAATGCAACTGTAAAGATGGGAATCAAGAAGGTCAAAGGTGCATCAAAATATCAGTTGAGTACAGGTTCCGGTGATGCTGGTCCTTTATATACTAATGGTACTGTTTATCTTGGTTATAAAGGTAAAATAAAGGCAAAAAATCAGAAGATAAGAATCAGACCGGTATTCATTAAAGGGGTATGTACATCCTATGGCCCATGGTCAAAATATAAGAGTGTTAGAATAAAAGGAACAAAATAAATAACATATGTAACTATTGTTACTCCCGAAGACTTTAATGGTTTTCGGGAGCTTTTTTGTCGAAATGACGTAAGGTGAATGGGCTTTCTTTCCTTTACAGAAATCCCAAAAAGTGGTATATTGAATGGTATATAAAACTAATTGGGGAGGTTTCATATGAACGTAAAAATACAGCAATGGATGAACTGGATACTTTTTGACGAATTGATGGATGGAAAGATCAATGCGCCTAAGCAGATACTTGGTAATCATGACTATGGACAGGGTCAGATGATTACAACGTACAAACCGCATTCGGTAAGCTGTAAAGTGGTTGCACCTTCCGGAAAGACTGAATATGATATGGAGAAGATTGATGACAGGGGTTTTTATGCATTATATCTTCCTAAGAAGAAATTTGTGGGGAATAAGTATCGTATTGTCACCAATTATCAGGATGGTTCTACTGTTATTTCGGCAGATCCATATAGTTTTGAAAGTCAGATAGGTGATATGGATGTCTATTTGTTCTCAGAGGGTAACCACTGGGAAATATATAAGAGATTAGGTGCACACCCTATGAAGATTGATGGTGTTTCGGGAACGTATTTTGCGGTATGGGCTCCACATGCAAGGAGAGTTTCGGTTGTAGGAAACTTTAATATGTGGGATGGCGCACTACATCCTATGAATATGCAGGGAAGCTCTGGTATATATGAGTTGTTTATTCCTGATGTTGGTGAGGATGCAGTATATAAGTTTAATATTTTAACAAGATACGGGGAAGAGATATTCAAAGCTGATCCGTTTGGTAACTGCACACAGTTTAGACCGGATAATGCCAACGTTATCAAGGATATTACAAAGTATAACTGGAAAGACAACGTATGGATGGAGAAACGTAAGAAGGTATCGAGAACTGACGCAATGAGAAAACCTATGGCTATTTACGAGATGCATCTGGGTTCGTGGAAAAAGAGAATAGAAGATGATGATAATGGCTTCTTCTCTTATAGGGAATTAGCTCCTATGGTTGCTGATTATGTCAAGGAGATGGGATATACTCATATCGAGCTTATGGGTATAGCTGAGTATCCTTTTGACGGTTCCTGGGGATATCAGGTTACCAATTATTATGCACCCACAAGAAGATACGGTGACCCTGAAGATTTCATGTACTTTGTAGATTATATGCATAAGAATGATATAAGTGTAATTCTTGACTGGGTACCTGCTCATTTTCCGAGAGATGCTCATGGACTTGGGAAATTTGATGGTATGCCGCTTTTCGAGCATCCGGATTCAAGACGTGGTGAACATCCTGATTGGGGAACATACATTTTTGATTTTGGTAGAAATGAGGTGTCTAACTTCCTGATTGCCAATGCATTGTTCTGGGCAAGGGAATATCATGTGGATGCTCTGCGTGTTGATGCAGTTGCATCTATGCTCTATCTGGATTACGGAAAACAGGATGGAAACTGGCTGCCTAATGAAGATGGTGGTAATGAGAATTATGATGCAATCAAACTTCTTATGAAACTCAATAAAACAATTGAAGAACAGGAGCCCGGCGTATTTGTAATTGCTGAGGAGTCAACTTCATGGGCAGGTGTTACAGCGCCTGTATCTATGGATGGTCTTGGTTTTCTGTTTAAATGGAATATGGGATGGATGAATGATTTCCTTGAGTATATGAAATTAGATCCGTATTTTAGACAGTTTAATCACAACCGTCTGACCTTCAGTCTTATGTATGCATATTCGGAAAACTTCATTCTGGTTATTTCACATGATGAGGTTGTTCATCTTAAATGTTCGATGATCAATAAGATGCCTGGACTGCATGATGATAAGTTTGCCAATTTGAGAACTGCATATGGTTTCATGTATGGTCATCCGGGTAAGAAATTGCTCTTTATGGGACAGGAATTTGCACAGCCTAGAGAGTGGAGTGAGATGAGAAGTCTGGACTGGTTTGAACTAGATGGACCGGATGGAAGATTTCATAAAGGAATGCAGAACTACGTTAAGAAACTTAATTCTCTTTATCACGATTATGATGCAATGTACTATAATGATCAGGATCAGATGGGATTTGAATGGATCAACTGTGACGATCCGCAGAGTAGTATAATATCATTTATAAGACGTGGTTCAACAGCAAAGGATCAGTTATTGTTTGTATGTAACTTTACACCTGTGGACAGAGATGGATTTATTGTAGGTGTACCTTGCTTGGGAAAATATACAGAGGTTCTTAACTCTGATAGCGAGGAATTTGCCGGACTTAACAGAATTAATTCTGAACCGATTGAAGCAGCAGAAGAACCGTGGGATGGAAGAAAGTATTCTATTACCATGCACCTTCCACCGCTTTCGGTAGTTGTATTTAAGTATGATTACAGAGATCCTGATGAGAAGAAAGTGGTAAAGACAATAGAAAAGAAACCGGCAACAAAGAAAACTGCTACAAAGTCGGCAGAGAAGAAAAATGCTCCGAAAGCAAAAACAGTCGAAAAGAAAGCAGAAACCAAAACATCTGCAAAAAAGACATCGACAGATAAGAAATGATATAGGTTTTACAACATAATACTATAAGCAATCGCACGAGAATCATTGGTTTTCGTGCGATTGTGCATTTTAACCACAAAAATTAAAAAAACCCAGAAAATATCGGCGTTTTTAAGTGGTTCAATAATCCCTAAAATGTTGAAAGCACAATATCTTTGTGCTACACTATTTTAGTTATACAGGATACATTTAGTTATTGTTTCATACAATTGACGGTGTATCTTACAAATTATTAAAAAGGATGAAGTGTAATGAAGATTTCAAGAGATGATATTCGAAACATAGCAATCATAGCTCACGTTGACCATGGTAAGACAACATTGGTAGATGAGCTTTTGAAACAGAGTGGAGTGTTTAGAGAGAATCAGGAAGTGGCAGAACGTGTCATGGATTCTAATGATATTGAAAGAGAGAGGGGAATAACCATTCTTTCTAAGAATACTGCTGTTAATTATAAGGGTACTAAGATCAATATCATAGATACTCCGGGACATGCTGATTTCGGAGGAGAGGTTGAACGTGTACTTAAGATGGTTAATGGTGTTGTGCTTGTTGTAGATGCATTTGAGGGTGCTATGCCGCAGACCAAATTTGTACTTAAGAAGGCTTTAGAGCTTGATCTTCATGTTATAGTTTGTGTTAATAAGATTGATAGACCGGAAGCCAGAGTAGAAGAGGTAGAAGAGGAAGTATTAGAGCTTCTGCTTGACTTAGAGGCAACAGATGAGCAGCTTGATTGTCCGTTCATTTATGCTTCTGCTAAGGATGGTGTGGCTAAGAAGAACCTTGATGATGATGCGGTAGATATGGCACCGCTTTTTGAAACAATTATAGATTATATTCCGGCACCTGAGGGTGATCCTGAGGCAGATACACAGATTCTTATCTCTACAATAGATTATAATGAGTATGTTGGAAGAATTGGTGTTGGTAAACTTGATAATGGTTCACTTAAGCTTAATCAGGAAGTTTTACTCGTTAATGCACATGATGAAAGTAAGTGTAAAAAAGTTAAGATTGGTAAATTATATGAGTTTGAAGGATTGGAAAGAGTAGAGGTTAGTGAGGCAGGTATCGGTTCGATAGTGGCTATTTCCGGAATTGCAGATATTCATATAGGAGATACTCTTTGTTCCGTTGATAATCCACAACCTATTCCATTCCAGAAGATTTCTGAGCCTACAATATCAATGAATTTCATGGTAAATGATTCACCGCTTGCCGGTAAGGAAGGAAAGTTTGTTACATCAAGACATTTAAGAGACAGACTTTTTAGAGAGCTTAACACAGATGTTTCATTAAGAGTTGAGGAGACGGAAGGTACAGATACATATAAGGTGTCGGGCCGAGGAGAACTCCATCTTTCAGTTCTGATTGAAAATATGAGACGTGAGGGTTATGAGTTTGCTGTCAGCAAGGCAGAGGTAATCTACAGAGAAGATGAGAACGGCAAGAAGTTAGAGCCGATGGAGATTGCATATATTGATGTTCCTGAAGAATTTTCTGGTACTATCATCAATATGTTAAATGAGCGTAAGGGTGAATTACAGGCTATGAATCCGGCTCATGACGGAACAATCAGATTAGAGTTTAAGATACCTGCGAGAGGACTTATCGGATTCCGTGGTGACTTTATGACATCTACAAAGGGAACAGGTATCATTAATACAATATTTGACGGATATGGTCCTTATAAGGGTGATATGATGTACAGAAATCAGGGCTCGCTTATTGCTTTTGAGACCGGTACATCTATAACTTACGGATTATTCAATGCTCAGGAGAGAGGAACACTTTTCATTGGTCCCGGTGAGCAGGTATATTCAGGCATGGTCATAGGACAGACGGGTAAGGCAGAGGATATAGAGCTTAACGTATGTAAGGCTAAGCATCTGACTAACACACGTGCTTCAGGTTCAGATGATGCATTGAAACTTACACCACCTAAGGTGTTGAGTTTGGAACAGGCATTGGAATTTATAGATACGGATGAGTTACTTGAGATTACTCCTGAGAATATCCGAATTCGTAAGAAGATTCTTGATCCGACACTTAGAAAGAGATCGAAAATTAATCGTGGTTAATATTTGTTTGTTAATAACTTATTGATTGTGTATTGATATTATAAAGAGGTTGTTATGGAACAGCAGGAATTATCGGTTGAAAAAAAGGAAAAAAATATACCTAAGAAGAAAATTCGAACCGGGCATTTGGCGTGGGACAAGCTCGATAATACAGCTAACCTTTTTCCGGTCATCGCCAATGAGGATATGTCTAACGTGTATAGAATTTCCGTGACTTTGACGGAAGATATTGATCGTGTTCTTTTACAGGAAGCGCTTAATAGGATTTTACCACAGTTTCTGGTGTTCCGTATGAGACTTAAGGTTGGTTTCTTCTGGTATTATTTTGAGGAGAATACCAAACCTGCACCTATTGTATGCGAGGAGTACTCATATCCGGGTGCGTACATCAACAAGAGTAAAAATAATCAGTATATGTTTCGTGTAACCTATTATCGTAATAGGATCAATCTTGAGGTTTTTCATGCATTGACAGACGGAGCCGGCGGAATTACTTTCTTAAAAGAGCTTGTATATCAATATCTTCGTCTCAAATATCCTGAACTTTTAGAGGTTGTCAAGGATAAGATATCCTCTGGTATTTTTTTGGATCAGGAAGACAGCTACGTTAAGAATTTCAAGAAGGGTCATGCTAAGGTTTATAATACTGAAAGAGCTCTTAGATTTAAGGGAGAGAAGCTTCCAAAGGGTGAGATTGGTGTTATTCATGGATACATGCCGGTAGACCAGTTAAAAGCTGCCTCAAAGAAGTATGGAGTAACAATCAATCAATATCTTGTAGGTGTATTTGTATATGCAGTATATAGAGAATACCTCAAAGGTTTGCCTTCAAAATATCCGATATGTTGTTGTGTTCCTGTTAATTTGAGGCCGTACTATGATTCTCACACCATGAAGAATTTCTTTGCTATGGTATCCGCGGTGTTCAAACCTGTAAATGATGATTATACCTTAGAGGAGGTCATCAAACTGGTTTCTGATAACCTTAAAGAGCAGATAACACCTGAGAATCTCAACAATATAATGTCGTATAATGTGTCGAATGAGCAGAATTGGATACTTAGAGCAATACCGTTGGTTGTTAAAAATATTGCTATGAAGCATGTATACGGTATGTCTACAAGGGCAACTTCAACGACGATAACCAACATAGGAAATATAGATATAAAGGATCCTTATAAAAAATATATTGAGAATTTCTATGTTATTCTCTCGATGTCAAAGGGACAGAACATGAAAGCGGGAATATGCTCATATAACGGAATATTGACATTTACATTTAGCACCAGTCTAATTAATACTACAATTCAGAAAAGATTCTTTCAGATTATTGCTAAGGATGAGGTAGATGTGGGAATTGAAACTAATGGAGCTTACTATGAGTAATAGTAAATTATATATCGAAACTGCGATGTTTAAGAGTGTGATATAGGTTGTGGTTTGTGAGGTGTGATACATGAATATATGTAGAAACTGTAAGATATATGTGAATGATGATATTGATGTTTGTCCGCTTTGTCATAGCGTTTTGGATGACGATATGAGCAAAGAGGAAATGTCGGTGGGAGATAGGTTGATTCATCAAGGATCGGAATATCCGGATGTCAGAAAAAGAGAAAAGAGAATGAATATGGTGATGCGTGCGATTTTGTTTCTCTTTATAGTGGCAGAGGTAAGTCTTGTTATTATCAATAAAGCCTTCTCACCTGATTTTTGGTGGTCTGCCATAAGCGGAGTAGCTATGGTGTACATATTCTTTTCGATGGTTTACTGGATTAAGCATGATTCCGGATTTGCGGCTAAGATTGGAATTCAGTTAGTTCTTACTATGGCATGTTTGATCGGAATAGATTACTTTACAGGTATGACCGGATGGTCTTTGAAGTTTGCGGTACCTGGAGTTATCTTACTTGGAGATGCGGTGGTGTTCTTCCTGATGATGCTTAACAGACAGTATTGGTACAGTTATACTTTGTTACTGATATTTATGGGAGCGTGCAGTTTTGGTATTTTGTTCCTATACTATACCAAAATGATTACCAGCGTAGTGCTACCTATAACTTGTGTTGCTGTAACGGGAGTTTATCTCTTAGGCACTATTATATTTGGAGACAGAGATTTTACAAGAGAACTTAAACGAAGATTTCATGTATAGTTACATTTAGTATGATATTTAATAACTGATTAGGTTTGCGGGAGATTTCATATATGAATCAAGAGGTGAGTATACGAGGCCGAACAGCCAGAAAGATGGTTAAGATGGCCAATCATATGCCGATTATAGGGCATAAGGCACAGACGGGTGAACTTAGAGAGAAGATGTCTTTGAGGGAAAAGGAATGGGAGTGCCCGGAACATCTTAAGTTTGAAGTCATTGACATGCATTTGTTTAAAATGGAACTTCTCGTTAGTGATGATACAAAAAAGGGTATAATCCTGCATGTTCACGGTGGAGGCTATTATGGAAAGCTTCATAATGCTTACAGGGATATGGCAGCTTTGTATAACGAAGTGTCAGGTGGTCTGGATATACTGTCTGTTGATTACAGGGTTGCTCCTGAACATCCATATCCTGCTGCACTAGAAGATGCGGTTAAATCATATGAGTGGATACTTGAGCAGGGATATCCGGCAGAGAAGATATTCATTGCCGGAGATTCTGCCGGGGGTGGTCTTACCTTAGCCCTAGGTTTATATCTTCGAGATCATGGTATACATATGCCGGCAGGTATTATAACAATGTCGGCTTGGACGGATCTTACTAAGAGTGGAGAATCCTATCAGGAAAATTTTGATATAGATCCTAAATTTGGAGGTTCAACAGATTCACTTGTGTTTAAAGACGGATATTATAAGGAGAGTGATCCGGAGGATCCTTATATATCACCTGTTAAAGGAGATTACCATGGTTTTCCGCCGATGCTTTTACAGGTAGGAGAATACGAGATGCTCTTAAGTGATACCCTTTCGGTTGCGGAAAAAGCAAAAGCTTGTGGAGTAGTACTTAAGGAGCATGTATATACCGGAATGTTTCATGATTTCCAGATGGGGCTTACCAGGTATCCGGAAGCAAAAGAGGCATGGGTGGAAGTAGGAAGATTTATAAGATATGTGATTAATCATAAAGAAGACTTTATATAGTAATGATGCATTGTGACTTGTTTATTGGAGATAGATATGGACGAACAGAATAATAAGATTGATAATAATCAAAAGAAGATGGACAAGGTTATAAAGATAATTAAGATACCGGCAGTAGGTTTTGCGTTGTTAGCACTTGTGCTTAATTATTTTTTGGAAGTTTTTTCAAGACATTCATTTTTAAAAGCCTTTAAATTTATAGCTCATTCACCAATGGTATTTTTGTATAATGCATTTATAATATTTGTTACATTATCATTGGTATTGTTTGCAAAACGCAAGCTCTTTGCGACGATTTTTGTATGTGCCATGTGGATAATATCGGCTTTTGCAAACTGGATAGTTCTGTGTTTTAGGACAACACCTTTTTCGGCGGTTGATATTCTTATGATTCGTAACGTCATGACAATGTTGGACAAATATATGACAAAATGGCAGATGATTCTATCTGCTATAGGAGCTGTGTTGGTAGTACTTCTGTTGATATATTTGTACATAAAACTGCCGAAGTCAAAAAGCAAGAGAAGACCGTTCCGCGCATCTGCTTATGTATGCATGTGCATCTTTCTTATTTATACTTTGACAAAGGTAGCCGTTAACACCAAGACGGTTTCTGATAATTTCGGAAATCTTGCATATGCTTATAACGATTACGGATTTGCATATTGTTTTTCTAACAGTATTATAGATGTTGGAATCAGCAGACCAAAGAATTACAGTGAAGAGGTCGTTCATGAAATAACAGATGTCTTTTATTACAATAAGGATGAGGTTATATTTGCGACTAAGGAAGAAGTAGAGGCGAAAGAGGCAGAGACTAAAGATACTGAAAATGAAGAGACTGCGACGAAAGAAAAAACTCAGGAGCAAAACTTAACTGCAACAGATGATGAGGAAACTCAAGAAGAGAAAAAATATTATTCTAATGAGCCTGCAACCAAACAGTATCCTAATATTATCGTAATTCAGCTGGAGTCAATTTTTGATACTAAGTATATGAAGGACCTCAGAGTTACAGAGAGGGTTATGCCAACATTAGCTAACCTTAAGGGAAGATATTCTCATGGTTTCTTCACCGTTCCGGCAGTTGGTGCGGGTACAGCAAATACAGAGTTTGAGGTTCAGACGGGAATGAGCACCCAGTTCTTTGGTGCAGGAGAATATCCTTTCAAGACAATAATGAAAAGTAAAAGTTGTGACAGTATGGCATATGACCTTAAGAGATATGGCTATGCAACAGCAGGCTTTCATAATAATGATGCTACTTTTTATGAGAGATATATAGACTATTCCAATCTTGGTTTTGATGTATTTACAGCTATGGAGCATATGTATTTTCTTCAATACACACCAAGAGGATGGGCAAAGGATAATATTCTTGACAACGAGATGATAGAGCGTATGAAACAGACAGAGGGACGTGATTATATTACTACCATAACTGTTCAGGCTCATGGACGTTATCCTAAAAAGCATACAGAAACACTTACTCACATTGGTTGTCATTTTACCGGAGAATATGAAGGCGATACTGAGAAGGAAGCTGCTTGGGAGTATTACATTAATCAGTGCAGGGAAACAGATAACATGTTAAAGGATCTCATAGCAAGCTTAGAGGAACTTGACGAGCCTACAGTTGTATTTATGTATGGGGATCATTTGCCGAGCTTGAATCTCTTAGAGACAGATCTTAGACAGATTAGTCTTTATCAGACAGAATGGGTTATGTGGGATAATATCGGTCTGAAAAATGAGTATAAGGATATGACTTCTTATCAGGCCAGCACATATATATTTGGACGTCTGGGAATTCAGGGCGGACTTATGCAGAATTTTCATAAAAAATATATGAACCAGAGTGATAATGCAGATTATCTGAATAAATTGGAAATGTTGGAATATGATACATTATATGGCGAAAACTATGCATTTGATGGTGTTAATCCATTTCCTCAAACAGATATGAAACTTGGACTTCGTGATATAGTAGTAGAGGATGTACAGGAAAATGTTTCCGGCATCTTTGTGAAAGGAAAAGGATTTAATACATTTTCCAAAGTTATGGTTGACGGTAAGTCGGTAGAAACCAGATATTTGAACTACACCACGCTTATGATTCCGAGAGAAGCGATTGAGAATGCAAAAGAATTATGTGTTGCTCAGGTGGGAGATGATCACATTGCATTGTCCTATACTAATAATTACATGTTGCAGCAGGAGGATGTAAATGATGATTCATCTACAGAAAGTGCCACAGATGGTGATACATCTACGGAAAATGCGACAACAGAAAATGTGACTACAGAAGAAGCCACTACAGACGCTGCGTCGACCGAAGAATCCGTATCGGAAGATGTGAGTGACCAATAAGAAATTGCCGGGTGGCAGGATTGAGAACAAAACTTGATTTTGTGCGGAGATGTAAATGAAAAAAAGAGCTGTTATCAGAGTTATAAGCAGAATATGTTTTTGTGTATATATGATTTTTCTTGTGTATTTCCTGTTTTTAAGTGACAGGTTTGGAAGAACACCGGGTACAGGAGTTCATGAGAAAAATCTTGTGCCGTTTCAGGAAATAAAAAGATTCATTCTATATTGGGATACGATTGGACCGTTGATGTCATGTATCAACCTTCTTGGTAATGTTGTGGCATTCATGCCTTTTGGAGCTTTAATTCGATGGGTATTGAATCGAAGAGTCAGATGGTATGAGGCAACATTTTATACATTGATTTTTAGTTTATGTGTTGAAACTATTCAACTCGTGACCAAAGTTGGTTCGTTTGATGTAGATGATATCATATTAAATACCCTTGGTGGTTTATTGGGATTTATAGTTTATTATATTTTATTACTGATAAACAGAAAGAGTGAACGCAATGAATAAGAAAAATGTTTACAGCGTGAAAAGTGTAAGTATAGATACTGTTATTTCATGCGTGCTGGCGGCTGTATCATTTGGCTGTCAGATAGCAGCAATCATACTGTCATACAGATATGGAGGTAAAGGTCCAAGAATAGTAGGACTTTTGGAATTTGCAGGTCTTTTGATGGCATTTACCGGAATAATGTTTTCTAAAAGTGCATGGAAGTCGCCTGACGGCGGAATCATAATGAAGAGAGTATCCGGCATAGTCAATTGTTTATTGTTGATTATTGCGATTGTACTGTATGTAATAGGATGGTTGTATTCATAAGATAATTTGTATGATAAGGAAAGGAAAAATATGAATTATAAGATATTGTTTAATGATGATAATGAAGGAATAAATGAGCGTTATGAATTAATGCTTGAAAGGATAAAGTCTTTTGCAAAAGGTGATGACAGCGGAAGACTTGCTAAAGAGTTTGATGATTATTTTAAAAAGACAGCAGCATTTATCCTGATGATTGATGAATGGAAGGATTTTGTGTTTGCAGGGGGTCTTGAAAGTTCTGCTCTTGAAGAACTAAAGAACTGGAATGAGAGATTGTACGAAGACATCTTTGAGGAATCGGGAGCATATAAGACAAGTTATGCTAATCCGGCCTTTGCGGTATCTAGATTGGGTGATGAATACGGTTCCCTTCTAAGTTTTCTTTACACAGAGCTTAGAGGTTGTATTATATACGCTGTGGAGTATAGATATACAGAGTTGACAGTATTATTTGAATTGTTTGTGGAAGTTCTTTGTCTGTTTGAAGACGGAGAGTGTTCTGTCAAAGATCTCAAGGATACATTATATTATTATATCAGTGATTATGCAGAATCAATGATTGATTATCAGGTTCGTGAGCAGATTGATCCTGAGTTGTCATTTGCTAACGATATAATCATGGAAAGTGATCTGTCTGATATCAGATATTTGTATAAGTTTGGAGAATATATATCTGACAATGAAATAAAAATGGCGGAATTTTTAAATGGCATGTCAGAAGATGAAATTGATAAAATGGCATATACCTATACTCATGGATATGAAGAGGGATTTAAGATTGCCGGAATTGATCTTTCAAAGAAAAAGACTGTTAATATAAGATATTCAATAGGACAGGAGAGAATGGTAAAGGCAGCAATCGGTCAATTTGAAAAAATGGGACTTAAGCCGATAATCTATCGTGCTCCTATTGCGAGAATAAACAGAAGATTAACTTTGAGATCGGGATATGTTTCTACCTCGCCTAACAAACAATATGATTATGATCATAGAATGGATGAAGCAATCTTTTTAAATAAAGCATTTGTCGAAAAGAAGATTTCAATTACGAGAAATGCATATGAGAGCAGGAAACAATTAGCTAGGGAGTATGCCGGCCCGGCTGTTATTGAGGTATTTGGTGAAAAGCCGTTTGAGCCGATTAATAAAAAAGAGAGTCTAAAGCTTACAGATTCACAGCAAAAGTTGTCTGTATATTCAAGAACTGAGTGCTCCAAAATTGTTAATGAATATATACCTCAAAGCGAGTACAGCTTCACAATTATAGCTTACCCGTTACCGGAGATTGGTGATAACTTTACAGAAATATTCGATGCAATAGTCAAGATAAATACTTTGGATAATAATGCATATAAGAAGGTGCAGCAATATCTCGTAGATGAACTTGATAAAGCTGAGAAGGTTCTGGTTAAAGGATGTGGAGATAATCAGACGGATATCGTTGTAATGATGCACGACTTAGAGCATCCCGATAAGGAAACAAACTTTGAAAATTGTACAGCTGATGTGAATATACCTGTTGGTGAAGTATTTACTTCTCCTAAATTAACAGGAACTCATGGAGTGCTGAATGTATCAGAGGTGTATCTTAACGAGTTAAAATATAAGAATCTTAAGATTACATTTGAAGATGGTAAAGTGAAAGATTATACCTGTGACAATTTTGAAAATGAAGATGAAAACAAAGCTTATATTAAAGAGAATGTTTTGTTTAACCGCGATACACTTCCGATAGGTGAGTTTGCGATAGGAACCAACACAACTGCATATGTCCTTGCAAATGAATTTGACATAGTTTATAAACTGCCAATTCTTATCGCTGAGAAAATGGGACCTCACTTTGCGGTGGGTGATACCTGTTACAGTAGAGGAGAAGAATTGAAACTGTATAATCCGGATGGTAAGGAAATTGTTGCCAAAGATAATGAGTGCTCACTTTTAAGAGACAGTGATCCGGATAATGCATATTTTGACTGTCATACAGATATTACTATTCCGTATGATGAGTTGGAGGCAATAACAAGTATACATGCTGATGGTACAGAAGTAGATATAATAAGAGATGGAAGATTTGTACTTGCCGGATGCGAGATGTTAAATGAACCTTTTAAGTAAGGATAATACAGGAGGAAAAATGATATGAGTATTTTGTTGCAGTTTCTATTGTTGATTCTTGGATTTGTAATGCTGGTTAAGGGAGCTGACTGGTTTGTCGACGGTGCTGCCGGTATAGCCGAGAAGTTTGGAATTCCCCAGCTTGTAATTGGTCTTACAATCGTAGCAATGGGAACGTCAGCACCGGAGGCTGCTGTAAGTATAACTGCTGCGCTTAAAGGTAACGCTGATATAACAGTTGGTAATGTTGTGGGAAGTAATCTTCTTAACGTGTTGGTTATTCTTGGAGTGACTTCGGTAATTGTGGCGATAGCTGTAGCAGATTCAACAGTTAAATATGAGATTCCGTATATGCTTTTTGTTTCGGTTCTTTTACTTGTCTTTGGAATGACCGGAAATGTAATCAGCTTTGTTGAGGGAGTTATACTCTGGATTGCATTTATCGTATATCTTGTTTATCTCTTTATGATGGCTAAGAATAATAAAGAAGAGGCGCCTGAAGATGAAAAAAAGAAGCCGATATGGCTTTTGATTTTACTCGTGATAATAGGAGTTGTACTTATTGTAAAGGGTAGTGATGTCGCTGTTGGAGCAGCTACGAAGATTGCACTTGCTGCACATCTTTCCGAAAGATTTATAGGACTTACAATCGTAGCTTTGGGTACATCTTTGCCTGAGCTTGTAACTTCTGTAACAGCGGCTAAGAAGGGTAAAGCTGATATTGCGATTGGAAATATTGTCGGAAGTAATATGTTTAATATATTATTCGTGGTAGGAACAACAGCACTTATTACTCCCGTTCCGTTTGCTGCTAATTTCATTATAGATACGGTTATAGCGATAGCAGCGGGTGTTTTGCTATATGTTTGTGTGTTTAAAAATCACAAACTTGGACGAGCAGGCGGGTTGACAATGCTTGTCGGTTATGCAGGTTATTTTGCTTATCTTATGATGATGAAATAGATCAAATATTTAAGGTTACTCACTATTTGTATTCAAATATATATCTTTCGAAACCATTAATCACGGTTGTGTGCTCATTGTATACGCATTCGCGTTGCTGATTCCATTTGTAGGTCAGATGCACATGACCGTGTAAATAATATTTGGGCTTATATTTTTGAAGTATTCTGTTGAATACTTCAAAACCTTTATGAGGAAGATCTTCTCCGTCATTGAATCCTGCAGCCGGAGCGTGAGTAACCAATATATCAATTCCTTTAGTTTTTCTAATCTTAAACCATAGTCTGGTAGCGCGTTCGCGCATTTCCGATTCACTGTATTGATATTTACCTATGTTATAACGCATAGAACCGCCAAGACCGGCGATTCTGATACCGTTATATACATATACCTGGTCATCAATACAAATACATCCTTCAGGTGGTTTTCTGTCATATGAATCATCATGATTCCCATGAACATACAGAATTGGAGCCTTTGCAAAGGTGGCCAGAAATTCAAGATATTCAGATTTTAAATCTCCACATGATATAATAAGATCTATATTTTCTAATTTTGTTTTTTCAAAATAATCCCAGAGATATTTGGATTCCACATCGGAAAGCACGAGTATTTTCATTAGTACCTCCATATTTTTTTCTAATGTAATTTTTTGTGTTTGATAAATGTTTATATTAGAGATGACTTGCTTATATCATGTGTTGCTGCATCGAGTCCTCTAAGTTCAACGACTGCTTTTGCAGAATCAATCAGTTCGTCAATATCAGGAATATTTCCTATAACGTTATTATAAAGCCAATCCATTGTAATTATTTCTTCCGGTTTCATTACCTTATGAGCATCTATCTGAAGTATATCATTCTGATCGGTTATAGGACCGGTAAATGGGTGAAAAACTCCTGCTGCAATATTATTTTTCATTAATTCAACCAGTTTGGAGATTCCGGTTGGAAGGCTGTTAGAATAAATGATATCTATAACACCGGCTGATAATCCCCACCAGTAATTAATGGCTTTATCGGAAGATTCATCAATTTTCCATGAACCTTTAAAAATACTGTTTATAAGTTCCTCGTAAAGAGCTCCCCAGTGATAAACCGGAACAGCTATATTTTTTCTGTCATCATTTTTTTCGACATAGAGACCGAAGCGGCGCTGACCATTCTCAGGTGAAATTGAATCCTGTGATGATATATAGGTGATGCCACGTTCCTTAAAGTAATTGTTGACATCGAAATTGTTAAGTGTACACCATGCAAGATATACCTTTGCTCGAGGATTGACCATTTTTGCGCCTAATGCGAAGGCATTGATATTGGCTGCCTCTCCGTAAATAGGATAGTCGGCCACATATCCGATTTTATCGTTGTTACATAGAGCACCGGCAATAAGACCTGTCAGGAATTTGGCCTCATACATACGGGTGTAGTAAGTTCTGACTGTTGCATGTGATGAGTTTAATGAACAGTTGAGAATCTTTACGTCAGGATGATTTGCCGCAACTTTGACACTGGCTTTGATAAGCTGTGGAGTGGTAGTAAATATTATTTCATTACCATCATTGCACACATCCTCTAAGATACTTTCAGCCTTTTCTGACACATCATTAGTGATATAGGATTGAGTGTCTATGATTTCATCGAGATTTTCCTGAATGTGAAGTCTGCCAAGCTCATGTCCGTAAATCCAGTCGGAAGTTGAAGGTGCTTTGTCATACACAAAGGCAACCTTTTTCTTTTTGGTTGGCATGATCATATTAAATACATTCATTACTGATTTGTTTTCAGTTGTAGGATCCATTAAAAGCTCAATAGAATCATTATCCTGCAAAAGTTGTATCTCAGACCAGATTTTATCAAGATTTTTCTTGATTTCTGTAGCTGTCATTTCTTTTGATTCGGCGTACGGATACAGTGAAAGATAATACAATAATGCATCGTCGCAGGTTATATTTATAAGCTTTGTTCCACCCTTTTCTTTGTATGCTTTATAGAATGCAACATGGAAGGATGAGAAATCCATGACTTCGTCATCAGACCATATCTCACCTGAATGTTTGCCTACGGCTTCAACAAGCTTAGGATAGTTTCCTAATTTTGAAAATTGAACGTAGTTAATTTTGGTGAGGTCATAAAAATCCATGAATTCATAGTATATCTGTACCTCGAGGTCGTCACTTTTTCTGGGTATAATACGTGTAATATCAGCGAGGATTGAAGGGGAATCAAAATACTTTAATACGCTTGCACGTTTGTTGCCTTCAACCACATAATATTTATTCATATATTCATAAACCTTTATTGCATCATGAATACCTTCTTTGATCTGGGCATCAACAAGATGGGACCACTTAGCAGAAAATTCTGAGCCGTAGTCGAGCAGGGGCATGAAATTGTTTGCGAAGGCTCTGGTTCTTCCGGCAGTACTGGTTCCGATGACCTGATACAGAGGAATATTGCTGATTCCAAGGCGAACCTCACACTCAACATGTGCATGAGGAAGAATATCGTCCAATACAGGCAGGTATGGATATAATCCTCTTGATGTAGCGGCTTTATATGCTTTTAAACCTAATTTCTGGGCTTTTATATAATCTTCATATGCCATATTATTTACCTCGTTTATTTATATTTATAGGATTAGTATTCTTATTATATGTAAATTATGGTTTATAATGATACCATATATGTTTAAAACAATCAAATGACAAGTAATTGAGGTTTACAAAAATCTAAAATTTGGTTACAATAGTCTGATGGAAAAATGGTAATACAAGTAAGAAGGTTGGTACGAATTTGAAAAATCTATACATAGCTGAAAAACCAAGTGTAGCCAGAGAATTTGCAAAAGCCCTTAAAATTAACGGTGGAAGCAGAGATGGTTATATAGAGTCAGACGATTCGATAGTGACCTGGTGTGTAGGACATCTGGTTACAATGTCTTATCCGGAAGTATATGATCAGGCTTTAAAAAAGTGGAGTTTGGAGACACTGCCTTTTTTGCCAAAGGAATACAAATATGAAGTGATTGATGGTGTTTCGAAACAGTTTGGTATTGTGAAGGGGCTCCTTAACAGAGAGGATGTTGGATGCATATATGTATGTACCGACTCCGGACGTGAGGGAGAATATATATATCGTCTTGTGGATCAAATGGCTGAGGTTCCCGATACGAAAGATAAGAAAAGAGTGTGGATTGACTCTCAGACAGAGGAGGAAATCTTAAGAGGAATCAGGGAAGCAAAAAATTTACATGAATATGATAATATTTGTGCATCAGCATATCTTCGTGCAAAAGAAGATTATCTGATGGGAATCAATTTTTCACGATTGTTGAGTCTGAAGTACAGTTACGCTGTTAAAAACTATCTGGGCAAAGACAGATGCGTAATATCCGTTGGAAGAGTGATGACATGTGTTTTGGGAATGATCGTCAGACGTGAAAGGGAAATACGCCAGTTTGTAAAGTCATCATTCTATAGAATTGTCGCTGATGTAGAGCTTGAAGATGGAAGTTTTGAGGCTGAATGGAAAGCTGTTGAGGGTAGCAGATATTATAATTCTTTGCTGCTATATAAGGAAAATGGATTCAAAAAAGAAGAGGATGCCAGGAAGCTCATTGAATATTTTTATGAAGGTGAAGAAAAGGCAATTTTAACTGTAGATAAAGTTGAAAGAAAAAAAGAAAATAAAAATCCTCCGCTTCTCTATAACCTTGCTGAACTGCAGAATGATTGTTCAAGACTTTTTAAGATTAGTCCCGATCAGACGTTACAGATAGTACAGGAATTGTATGAAAAGAAGATGGTTACTTATCCAAGAACCGATGCAAGAGTTTTGTCAACAGCGGTCAGTAAAGAGATATACAAAAATATATCGGGACTAAAGAATATTCCTGCAATGAAGAATTATGCTGAATGGATAATGGAAAGTGGTAGCTATAAAAATATTGCAAAAACAAGATACGTTAACGATAAACAGATTACAGATCATTATGCGATAATACCTACCGGACAGGGACTTAATGCTTACGGAAGTTTAAATGAGACTGCAAAGAAAGTCTATGAGATTATAGTAAGACGTTTTTTAAGCATCTTTTATCCGCCTGCATCATATAACAAAGTTACACTGACTCTCGATTGCAAAGGAGAAAAATTATTTTCAAGTTTTAAGGTGTTGGTGGAACAGGGATATCTTCCGATAACCGTATATTCTTTTGGTAAACCCAAAGAGGATGAAGAAAAGTATACGCCAAAGATGGTAGAAGCATTTATGAATCTCAAAAAAGGTATGAAATTAACTGTAGATAAATTTGAGATTAAGGAAGGAGAAACTTCTCCACCGAAGAGATATAGTTCAGGAACCCTTATACTTGCGATGGAAAATGCCGGTCAGTTGATTGAAGATGAAGAACTGCGTGCACAGATTAAGGGGAGCGGTATAGGTACTTCTGCAACAAGAGCTGAAATAATCAAAAAGCTTGTTTCCAACAAGTATCTTAGTCTCAATAAGAAGACTCAGATTATAACACCTACATTGATGGGGGAGATGATTCATGATGTTGTGGCTTTTTCCATAAAATCACTTCTCAATCCTGAACTCACAGCCAGTTGGGAAAAGGGATTGTCGTATGTAGCTGATGGGTCTATTAGCGAGGACGAATATATGGTCAAACTTGAAGACTATATCAGTAAAAGGACTGATGCTGTAAAGGGACTTAACAATCAGTATCAGTTAAGAACATATTTTGATTATGCTGCTCAATTTTACAAAAAAGAAAATTCTACGAAAAGTAAAAAATCAAATAAGAAAGAAGGATGATAATGATGAAAGATTTGGTGACAATAAGTAATTTGTATACATTAGATGAATCATTAGCAAAACCGTTGCTTGAAAAGTACACATATCCATGGGAGGTGCTACCTCATATCGGAGAGTTTATATTGGAATTGATAAAAACTCTTCCAGGAGACATTTATGAGGAACATGGTGAAAATGTCTGGATAGCCAGGAGTGCCAAAATATATCCAAACAATTATATTGCAGGACCATGTATTATAGGTGAGCGTACGGAGGTCAGACCGGGAGCTTTCATAAGAGGTAATGCACTGGTGGGAAATGATTGTGTTGTGGGGAATTCTACCGAACTTAAGAATGTTATATTATTTAATCATGTACAGGTACCGCATTACAATTATGTTGGAGATTCTGTCCTGGGCTTTTATTCGCATATGGGTGCAGGCTCTATAACTTCTAATGTGAAGGCGGATAAGACTTTGGTACATGTCAAAGGCAGTGATTTTGATATCGATACTAAACTCAAAAAATTTGGAGCAATGCTTGGAGATCATGTAGAAATCGGATGTAATTCTGTATTGAATCCCGGAACGGTTGTTTGTAAGAATTCCAATGTATATCCGGTAAGTATGGTAAGAGGAGTTGTTCCTTCAGATTCGATATATAAAAATAAAGATTCTATTGTTTCCAAAGACAATAACTAGATAAAAATCCTCTGGTATAGTGAATAGCTAATACCAGAGGACTTTTTTTAAGAGTGTATTTAATTTTGACTTACAGCTTTTTCCAAAGCATTTTTGATCGCCTGATTAAGTATTATGTAGGTGTATTGATTTTCTTTTGAGTAGGATATTTCATCTACATTGTCTACCACAGATATCTGGTTGTTTATCTCGTTTAATGCCGGTTCTAAAAGAGGATACATTGTTGTAACTGTTTCGTTTAGATTTTCTATCGTTACTCCGCTTATTGTATCTTTGTCTACTGCTACAGAAACATTTAATGTGTTTTCCCCAAGAGTTATAGTTGAAGAATATACCCCGGGTACATATTTTCCTGCTGTTTTTGTGTCCGTTTTTTTATTACTGCCAAACATGTTGACCATAAGAATTATTAAAAATATTAAAAGGATGAGAAACAGTGCTGTATATATTAATTCTTTTCCTTTTACAACTACGATTTTTGTCTGAGTGCCCATTGGTTTTCCTCCCGGTAATTGTTACTATAAAGATATGCATGAAAATTTTATTTTAGAACTTTTTTATTCAAATAATTTTTTTGCACTAATTTGACATGTGGTTGTGGTATACTTTTATTTAATAAAATTGTAATTATATTTAATGATTTGAAAGAGGAGAATAATTATGGCTGTTCAATTTATTGTTGGAACTTGCGGAACAGGCAAGACAGGCTACATATATGAGAACATGATAGCAAAATCCATGAGAAAAGATCATGGACCTATAATATATATATTGCCAGAGCAGTCTAATATGATTGCTGAACAGGATATGGTTTTAAGACATCCTAAGGGAGGAACTATGGATATATCCATACTTAGTTTTTCCAGACTGGCATTTCAGGTTTTTGATAAAGGAAATGTTTATACCGGAGATATATTAGATGATTACGGAAAAAGCATGATGGTTATGAAGGTGTTGAAGGAGCATGCAGAAGAACTGTCATACTATAAGAATATGATTGACAAGCAGGGATTTGTTGACGAGGTGAAATCAATTATATCAGAGTTTTATCAGTATGGGGTTACTGCGGATATGCTTAATAAGATGATTGAAAGCATGTCGGATACACATAGTCTATATTATAAGATAAACGACTTAAGAGTGATATATCAATATTTCGAAGAGGCAATGGGGAGTTCTTTCATGACAGCAGAACAGCTGCTGTCATTACTCGCGGATAACCTTGAGGAATCAAAGCTGTTACAGGGTGCAGAGGTGTATTTTGACGGGTTTACAGGCTTTACTCCGGTACAGTATAAGGTTATAGAACGAATGATGAAAGTCTGCTCTGATTTGTATTTTTCTATAATTATGGATGAAAAAATATTGCTGGATAATTCATACCAAAATGGCTTATTCTGCATGGGAAAAGAAACACAGCTACATTTGACTGAGCTGGCTCAGAAAAATGGCGTGAAGGTGCTTTCGCACGTTGCATTTGAAGATAATTACAGATTGAAAGGCAATGATGAATTATTACATTTAGAACAGAGTATTTTCAGATATCCTATAAAAGAATATGTATCTGAGAACAATTATAAATCCTCTGCTACAAATTTATCTGCGGTTAATATTATGGAGTGTGATGATATTAATGATGAGATTATATGTGTAGGCAGAATGATCAGGAATCTTGTGATGGATAAAGGATATTCTTACAGAGATATTGCAGTTATCACTGGAGATATCGATGATAATATAGAGATATGGAAACGCACGATGGAGCAAATGGAAATTCCGTATTTTACTGATTCGAATGAGAAACTTATGCGAAATATTGTTGCAGATATAGTTAATGCCGTAATTGATCTTTTTGAGAAAGATTTTTCGTTTGACAGTGTTTTTTCCTTTTTGAAAACAGGCTTTACAGATGTAAAAAATGAGGATGTATTTATCCTTGAAAATTATGCAATGAAATACGGAGTGCATGGTTATTCGTGGTGGAGTAAACCGTTTAAGGGTAATATGAAAAATCTTGGAGTTATCAATGATATAAGACGGAAGTTCATGGATTCAATCAGTGGGCTGGTAGAAGTATTTAGTAAGAAAGAGGGTATGGCATCTGAATATATATTATCCTTATACAGCTACATTTCAACTAATAAATTGGGAGAGAAACTTTGGTACAAAGCGTCGGAATACGAGAAAAACGGCAATAATAGAAAAGAAATGGCTTACAGACAGGCGTATGGCAAATTTATCTCGGTTCTTGATAAGACAAAGGATATTTTGGGCAATGATATTATCTCAAGAAAGACGTTTGGTGATGTTTTATTTGCGGGTGTATCTGATATCAGCCTGGGAATCATACCGTCTACTCTTGATCAGGTTGTTATAGGGGATATTGAACGTACAAGATTACATAATGTGAAAGTGCTATTTTTGGTTGGTGCTAACGAAGGTGTGTTACCGAAACCCACAGGCAATAACGGTATACTGACGGATCGTGACAGGATAAGTTTTAAAGAACATGATATTATTCTGGCTCCTGATAAAAGTGCAGCTTATTATATTCAACAGTTTTATCTATACATGCAGATGAATCAAACCTCTGAAATACTTTGCGTCTCTTACAGAAAGAGTGATCGCAAAGGCGGGGCATTAAATGTATCATTTTTTGTCAAAATGATAATGAAGATGTTTCCGCAAAAGAATATTATTCGTTCAATTGACATAAAGAATGATATTTTACCATCTTCTAGAGAAGATATGATATTTGAACTGGCACAGGATTTTTCAACAGACAATTTTGATGATTCATCTTTGTATAAAATACTTTCAACTACTGATGAGAACAGAGTTTCCGGCATGCTTGACGGCTATATGTATATGAACCAACCTGGAGTGCTTAATGAGGCAGTTTCAAAAAAACTATATGGAAACAATATGATTCACAGTGTATCAAGACTTGAAAAATATGCTGCATGTGAATATCAATTTTTCTTACAATACGGATTGAAGTTAAAGAAGCCTGATGAATATACTGTTGAAAATAATCATATAGGAACAATACTTCATGCTGTTATGGAAGATTTCTTTAAGGAAATCAAAGAAAACGACATCAAGCTTCCGGTGAGTGATGAATATATTAATGAGAAAGTTGAACTATATGTTGACAGGGCTGCTGATGATATAGATCAAACAATATTTGACAGCAGTTACAGAATGAAACATATCAAACGAGTTATCAATAGAATTGCCAAGAGAAGTGTTAGAAATCTCGTAAGACAATTAGAGTCGGGTGATATGATGCCGGAATATTTTGAAAAGGAGTTTTCTCCTGAAGATGAATTGTCTTATATAAATATGAGCCTTAAAAATGATGTTCTTATGGGGCTTAAGGGCTTTATAGACAGAGTGGATATCAAAGAAACAGAGAACGAGGTTTACGTTAAGATAATTGATTACAAATCCGGAGACAAGGATATAGATTATGTTAAAATAACAGAAGGAAAACAGCTCCAGTTGACGGTATATATGAGTGTAATGCTTGAGTTGCTCAAAAAAAAATATCCTTCAAAACGGATAATACCAACCGGAATGTATTATTTTCAATTAGCAGATAAGATTGTTGAAGGTGTTTCGGATGAAGATGTAGAAGCGGAACGGATTAAAAAAGCAAGAATGAAGGGTCTTGTTAACGAGGATGAAGACTGTCTGCAGGTGTTAGATCATAAGACAGGTGTTGCAGTGCCTGTTTCATTTAACAAAGATGGAAATTTGTCTTCTGTTAATTCACACACTGTTTCCGAACAGGAGCTTATGGCGATATCAAGATATACCAGGGAGAAGATGATTGAACTGGGTGACAGTATTATTAGTGGTAATATTGAAATGAAACCGCAAAAAGGGGAACTGTCATCCCCGTGTAACTATTGTGATTACAGAAGTGTATGCAGATTTGAAGCCGGACTGGGTGGAAATCAATACGGAATCGGTTCGAACCTGACAAAAGAGGAAGCAAGAAAACTGATAATGGGTGAGGAAGCATAATGTCATTATAATATCGGGAGGCATTGATATGGATTGGACAAAACAGCAACAACAGGTAATTGATTATAGGGACGGCAATCTCTTGGTCTCTGCTGCTGCAGGATCGGGAAAGACGGCTGTTCTGGTAGAGAGAATTATAGAGATGATATTTGATGAATCGTCACCGATTAGCATTGATGAATTACTTGTTGTGACATTTACCAAGGCTGCGGCAAGTCAGATGAAGGAGAAAATAACATTAGCAATTGAAAAGAAAATTGATGAAGAACCTGATAATGAGAGATATATAGAACAACTCAATCTTGTTGGTGATGCTAATATTTTGACCATAGACAGTTTTTGCTATAAGGTTCTTAAAGAATATTTTCATGTTATCTCGATTGATCCAAAGACACAGGTTGCTGAGGAGACAGATTTAGAGCTGATTAAAGAAGAGGTTTTATCCAAAGTTATGGATCAATTCTATGAAAAAAATAAGGATTTTACTGATTTTTCTGAAGCTTTTTCAGCTGATAAAAATGATAAAAATATAGAAGAATATATTTTGAAAATACACCAGCTTTCAGAGAGTTATCCCTTTCCTGAAAAGTGGTTTCAACAGGCAAAGGATAATCTGAAAATCAGAAGTGAAGATGATCTGATGGCGTGTCCGTATACTGTAGCATATATTGATGAGATACATAAAAACGCAGAGGAGATTCGTGATACGATAATTGGTTTTATCGACAAGACGAGAGGAGAAAATGGTCCGTTGCATTATGAAAAGACTCTTTTGTCGGATGTCGGATTAGTGGATGATATAATCTCTGCGAAGACATATAGTCAGTTGTATGATCTGACAGGTGTCAAATTCGCTACTTTAGGAAGAGCAAAAAAATCGGATGTTTTTGATTATGAAATTGCAGATGCCATTAAGGCCGGTAGAGATAAATACAAAAAACAGATTCAAAGTCTGTTAAAGGCCTTTTCGGTTCCGGTTTTTACATTGATAGAACAGGCTAAGAAAAAAGAGAAAATGTTATGTGCGTTTGTTGATGCGGCTTATGAATTTTCAAAGCAGTTCCTTGATAAGAAGATATCTTCGGGGTATGTTGGGTTTAACGATGTTGAACATTTTGCACTACAGATATTATGTGATGGTACTGATGATGATGGTCATCCTGTACCAAGTAAAGTCGGCAGGGAACTGTCGGATAAATTTTGCGAAATTTTAATCGATGAATATCAGGATAGTAATTATCTCCAGGAATACATATTGCAATGTGTCTCAAGAGTTCCATACGGTGAAAACAATATCTTTATGGTGGGGGATGTTAAGCAGAGTATTTATGGTTTCAGAATGGCAAGACCTGATCTGTTTACTCATAAATATGAGACCTATGAAGAGTATGATGAGTCAGACGATGATAAAGATATTTCGGGACAATTAAAAAAAGAAGAGGAAGGGTATTCGGGCAGGTCAAGAAAGATATTGCTCAATAATAATTTTAGAAGCAGATCCAATGTGCTTGATTTTATTAATTATATTTTTTATCAGATTATGGACAGCTCAATAGGAGGGATAGATTATACGGAAAAAGAGGCTCTTAGTGCAGGAAGAAATTATCCTGAATATGAGTTTGATAATGTTGAAGTATTGATTGGTGAGAGTAAAGATAATTCTATGATTTTGTCTTCTGAAAACAGTGAGCAGAACGAACACTTAGATGATGAGTATATAGATGTTAGCGGACTTGAATTAGAGGCAGGAATTGTTGCTGACAGGATATGCTCTCTGGTTGGTTTAAAAGGGGATAGCCCACATCTAATAACAGATGATAAAACAGGAGAACAACGGGCAGTTAATTTTTCCGATATCGTTATATTGTTTAGAGCGCCCAAAAGTTATCAGGCTGTTTTTTCGGAAGTGCTTATGAAAATGAATATTCCCGTCAAACTGCAGAACGAAAACGGATATTTCGACCTTGTAGAGATAAGGTCATTGATAACATTTTTAAAAATGTTGGATAACCCGTATAATGATGTTGAGTGTGCAGCATTTTTAAGAGGTTACTTTGGTAAGTTGAACAGTAATGAACTTGCGGTTGTTACTCTGATGAAAAGAGAGGCTGAAAAACGCGAGGATAAACATTATTATCTGTTTAAATATCTGCTTATCGCAATGGCTGACAAAGAAAGATTTATGAATGATTTCCGTAATACATTTACTGTTGAAAAAAAGGTTGATAGTGGAATGGCCGGGGTAAATAATCCTGAGATTATTTATGATAAATGTAATAAGGCAATTTCGATACTTACAGAATTTATAACACAGATAAACAGTTTGTCTGTGTCAGAACTCATTATGAAAATCTACTATGACACCGGTTTTTACTATTACGTACAATCCATGCCGGAGGGAAGTGAGAGAAGCAGGAATCTTTCTCTGTTTTGTGATGAAGCTATACGGTATGAGAGAAAAGGTCAAAGGTCTTTATTTGGATTTTTGAGATTTGTAAAAAGAATATCTGAAAAGAACATAACGCTTGGTGGAGATGCGTCAAGCGAGATAACAGAAAATGTTGTCAGAATAATGAGTATACACAGGAGTAAAGGTCTGGAATTTCCGGTTGTTTTTGTGTCCGGTCTTGGAAAAGAATTTAACCGGATGGATATAAAATCACCTATTATACTTCATTCGGATTATTATGTTGGAACTAAGTACGTAGATCCTGTTAAAAGATGCGGTAATGACAGTTTTGACAGGGCTGCTATGGCGTCGATGATGAGGCTCGAAAATGTTGCTGAGGAGCTGAGAATATTTTACGTTGCATTGACAAGAGCTAAGGAGAAACTGATACTGACTACAGTTGTACCTGATATAACCAAACTGATAGATAGAATGAGAGATGTTGCGTTAACAGATAAGACAAGAATCGGTTACGGAACATTAAGCAGATCAAACAGTTATCTTGATTTTTTGATTGCTGCTCTTATGCGTAATCAGGTATTCCATGATGAGATGGGAAGGGTACGTTTAAGAACTGATAAAAATGGTAATACCATATCGGCAAAATATGATGTGAAAAAATATATATCTTCACCTTCGTTTCTGTTAGAGGTAAAAGTGTTTTATTATGGAGATATGATATCTGCACAGATAGAGAGTGGCAGTGACAGAATGCTTTTACGAGAAGAACTTTTATCTGACATGATCAACGCTCCTGACGGTAAGTATGAAAGTCTTGAAAAAAATATTTCATGGAAGTATTCAGATATAGAACTTTCAAGGCAAAAATCTAAATTGTCTGTAACCGAGATTAAAAGATTATATCAGAACGAACAGGATGAGGAAATAAAAGAAAATGTCTCTGGTTTTTCTTATTATGACAACAGTTATAAAGAGATATTACCAAAGTTTATTTCTGCTGACAGAGCATTGGATTCAGCAGGAAAAGGTACATGGTTTCATAAAGCAATGGAGCTTATCAATATTGAAAAAATTGATAGTATGGAAAAGGTTGAGGATGAACTTGACAGATTGTACGAAGAGGGTAAACTTATAGAGGAAACAAAAAGCTTTATTACTGCGGAGAAGATATACAGATTTGCTGATTCAAATTTGGGTAAAAGGATGGCGGTTGCATCGAGAAATAATAAGCTTTATAAAGAACGGAAATTTGTAGTGGGATTTCCTGTTAAAGAAAATGCTCCCGATGTTGTAGTACAGGGTATTATAGATGCATATTTTGAAGAGAACGGAAGCATTGTGCTTATAGATTATAAGACGGATAAAGTTAAAGAAGGACAGGAAGATAGGCTTAAGGAGCGCTATAGATCCCAGATAGAATATTACAAAAAAACGTTAGAGAAGATAACCGGAATGGAAGTTGTTCAAAGTTACCTTTACTCATTTGCATTGAACAAGGAAATAGAGATGTGATATAATACAATACTAATAAGATTAGGAGTGAATATATATGAGCGGAAGAAATGAAGAAGAAAAAAAGGGAATTTCTCTTCTTGGAAAACAAGGAGTAGAATATAAATCGGACTACGCACCTGAGGTTCTGGAATCCTTTGTTAATAAACATCAGGATAATGACTATTTTGTCAAGTTCAATTGTCCGGAATTCACCTCGTTATGTCCTATTACAGGTCAGCCGGATTTTGCAACAATTTATATATCTTATGTGCCGGGTGAAAAGATGGTTGAATCAAAATCACTTAAATTATATCTTTTCAGTTTCAGAAATCATGGGGACTTTCATGAGGATTGTGTCAATGTAATTATGAAGGATCTTATAAAGTTAATGGATCCTAAATACATTGAGGTGTGGGGGAAATTTACTCCGAGAGGAGGTATATCTATTGATCCCTATTGTAATTACGGTAAACCAGGTACTAAGTGGGAAGAGGTAGCGTGGAACAGACTTGTAAATCATGATCTCTATCCGGAAAAAATTGATAACAGATAATACTTGAATTTATATGGAAAAATAAAGATTATTTAAAGAGGGCAGATATGACATATCAGGAATGTGTTGATTATATATTATCAATTCCAAAGTTTGCTGATAAGCTTGGGATAGATAGTCTATATGAAATTTTAGAATTAATGAATCATCCGGAAAACAATTATCCGACAATACATGTGGCAGGTACTAATGGGAAGGGCTCTACATGCTCATTTTTGGCGTCAATTTTGAAAGAAAAGGGCGAAAGGGTAGGAATATTTACCTCGCCACATTTAATTCGGTTAAATGAGCGTATACGTATTAATGATGATGTCATATCTGATGATGAACTGGTTGATATATGTGAGAAAACAATCAGTATAGTTAAACTTGCATCAAAGAGGGGCATAGCGCATCCCTCTTTTTTTGAGTTTGTATTTTTGATGGGTGTTATTTATTTTGATGAAAAGAAAGTTGACCATGCTATATTTGAAACAGGTATGGGTGGTCGTTTAGATGCCACAAATGTACTCCACCCGGAACTATGTATAATTACATCTGTCGGACTTGATCACATGCAGTACTTAGGTGATACAATTGAAGAAATAGCATATGAAAAAGCAGGTATTATTAAAAAGGATGTCCCTGTTATATTTTTTGACAGGGTAGATAAAGCTACTGATGTGATTGTAAATAAATGTCAGAAATGCGGCGGGAGACTTCATCTTGTCGAAAAAAAACAGTATAAATTATTGAAAATCAAGAAAAAAACCATTGATTTTTCTTTTCAAAGTGTATATTATATGTATGATAGTTTGGAGATTAAAAAAACTGCATTATATCAGATAGAGAATGCAGTATTGGCGGTTTCCGCATATGAACTATTGTTTTATGAGAATTTGAGCATTGAGGAAAGACTCGATGCTATGAATAGAGATTTGTTTGTGATTCGCAATGGTCTGAGTAATATGACATGGTCTGGAAGAATGGAACGTATTGCGGATCGGATATACGTAGATGGTGCTCATAACGAGGAGGCCATTAATGCGTTTTGTAATACATTAGAGGTTATGTTTTCTAATGAATCCAAAATTTTATTATTTGCCGTATCTAAGGATAAAGATTATGAGAATATGATAAAACGTTTGGGCCGGATTTCATTTGATGAAATCATACTGGTAAGGTATAACGGAGATCGTTCGGCGGAATTAGATAAGGTAGAAAGAACATTTAGACATTTTTCGGGTAGTAAGATTACCACCTATGAAGATATAGAGACGGGTTTTGAATATGCGAAAACCCATGTTGAGAATCGGTTATTATTTTGTGTTGGGTCTTTATATTTGGTTGGCGATCTTCTGCGGATTCAGGAGTATAGAGATGATAAATTTTGATGAAGAAGTAAAGAAATTTTCTCCTTGTCTTGAGGTTTCTCAGGCAGAGGATGCTATATATCACAACGATGTTAAAGATATTACAGATGTATTAGAAGAAATGTATAGTCAGATTAATAGTAAGAAGGGCGAATAGTACGGTGAATAATATGGAGTGTTTGAATTGTGGAGCACCCGTATTAGAGAACGGACACTGCAGTCGTTGCCATATGAGCTATGATCTGTTATCAAAGGCATTTAATACGTCTAATTATTATTATAATTTAGGCCTGGATAGGGCATGTGTCAGGGATCTTACCGGTGCTATTGATGCATTGAATTTATCTTTGAAGTACAATAAACAGAATATCAATGCAAGAAACCTATTAGGATTAATATATTATGAAATGGGTGAAATTGTATTAGGACTTATGCAATGGGTGATAAGCAGTAATTACCTTCCTGATAACAATGTGGCTTCAAGGTACATAGAAGAAGTTCAATCTGATCCCATCAAGTTAGAGGAAGCGAACCAGCTTGCCAAGCAATTTAATCAGGCATTAATACATGCGAAGCAGGGGACTAAGGATCTCGCTTTCATACAGTTGAAAAGGATATTATCCAATTATCCGCATTTTGTGAAAGGCTATTTGTTATTGGCTCTTTTGTACATGGATAATGGTAATAATGATAAGGCGAAGAAAGCATTAAAACGAGTTCTTCGTATTGATAAAAATAATACATTAGCTGTGAAGTATCTCTCCGAAATGGGTGTAACATCCAGAGATATTATTGAGATGAAGGAGAGAAGTAAGCGAATCGATCCTGATAAAGCATATAATGATGAAGATCAGTACAAATCTGATTTACAGACATTTGTTGAACAGGGTATTGCCAGCATAGATGATTTAGATGATCCGGATGTTGAAGTCGGTGCATTTCATGAATTGAATAATAACAAGTTCAATCTTATCTATGTAGGTGTAGGTTTAATAGTTGGAGTTTTAGTATTCTGGCTTTTGGTTTTGCCAACTAAGATTAATCTGGCTAATCAGAAAAACAGAGAAGTCAAACTTGAATATAGTGAGCAGATATCATCTAAAAATGTTGAGATATCTGAGCTTAATAAACAGATAGAAAGTTTGAATTCACAGATAGATAAGTTTAACGAAAAGGCTGATGAAGAACAAAAGAAAGAAGATGAGAAACAGGAGTCTTTTAAGGTAATCAAAGATAATATTCCTAATTCTACTTATGATTCGTTGGTGTCAGAAGCTGCTAAGCAGATTGAGGCCTCTCAGTATAAGAAGGCAATAACACTTTGTGATGTTGCATTAGAGATTCATGAGGGAGAAGAAGCATATTACTATCTTGGCATGGCTTACCTTGGTGATCATGATGAGAAAAATGCGAAATCTGCATTTGTGACATTGAAAGAGAATTATCCTGAAAGCAGTCATATAGAAGATATTACAGAATATATTTCAGAATAATCTGTAAGTTCGATTTGTATACAATTTTATATTTATTTATACCAAAGAAAACAGTTTGTCATGATTGACAGACTGTTTTTTTAATAAATTGAAAGTGAAGGTGAAAAAATGATGAAAGATTTATTTGAACTGCGAGATGAGATTTTAATACTACATCTTCCTGATGAATTGGATCATCATACTGCCGGAGAAATTAGAGAAAGTACAGATGATTTGTTTGCCTGTAAAAAGATAAGAGATATCATATTTGATTATTCTTCTACTACGTTTATGGACAGTTCGGGAATCGGACTTATCATGGGTAGATATAGAGAGGTTAGATATTTAAAAGGAAATGTTTATCTGGTGAATATAAGCGGAGATATGGAAAGAATTTTATCAATTTCAGGGCTGTACAGAGTAGCAATAAAGTTAGATACAATAGATGCTGCGATTAAAGATGTCTACAATAAAAGGGATAAAAGACCGGTTTGAATTTAACTGCGGTTAATAATGTATGCGCCTTTTATTGATGTTTATTTAGATGGTAAAGGAGAAAGTAAAATGGATAACAACAATAATTACATGTCGGTGGAATTTGACAGTATTTCGAATAACGAGAGTTTTGCAAGAGTTGTTGTGGCAGCGTTTGTTGCAAGACTAAATCCTACACTCATGGAGATTGCAGATATTAAAACAGCGGTTTCGGAAGCAGTTACAAATTCCATAATTCACGGGTATGAAAATAAGGAGGGCAGAATAAAGATTGAAACACATATTGTTGAAGATACGGTGACGATAATAGTTACTGATAATGGTGTTGGAATCGAAAATATAGAGCGTGCCATGGAACCTATGTATACATCTAAACCCGAATTGGAAAGATCAGGTATGGGATTTGCATTTATGGAAGCATTTATGGATGAATTGTTTGTGGAGTCTGAGATGTCGGGTGGTACAGTGGTTACGATGAGAAAAGTTATAGGTAAGAATAATGAGAAATGGGATGAGGAGTTAAATTAGCGGAGGTGTCATGGACAAGACTTTAGAATTATTAAAGCTTGCAAAAGATGGCAATCAGAACGCTAAGGATGAATTGGTAAAAAATAATTTGGGACTTGTGTGGTCTGTGGCAAGAAGATATATGGGAAGAGGTTATGAATTAGATGACCTGTATCAGATTGGCTGCATAGGACTCATGAAGTGTATAGAGAAATTTGATCTTGCTTATGATGTGAAATTCTCAACATATGCTGTACCTATGATATCGGGAGAAATCAAGAGATATCTTAGGGATGATGGCATGATTAAGGTCAGCAGGACTCTTAAGGAGACTGCGTATAAAGTTGGTAAAGTAAGAAATGAGATACTTAATAAGACAGGAATCGAACCCGGAATCGAGGATATATCGGATATACTTAATATTGATGTTGAGGAAATAGTAGCATCTCTTGAGGCATGTGTGGATGTTGAATCGATTAATAAAACGATATACCAAAATGAAGGAAATTCGATATCTCTGGCTGACAAAATTGCTGATGATAAGGACGAACAGGAAGAGGTTATAAACAAAATGGTTATTAAGGAATTACTGTCAGGTTTGAAGGAGGAGGAGAGTAAGATAATAAAGTTGAGGTATTTTGAAAACAAAACCCAGACAGAAATTGCAAATGAGATAGGTATTTCACAGGTACAGGTTAGCAGGATGGAAAAAAAGATTCTTTTGAAAATGAGGAATGAATATAATGCTGTTTGAAGAATAACAAGGCTTGTGAATATTATAATCGTATGATATACTTTGCAACGTCAGAATATTTTGCTGTTATTGCAAATCCGTATTGCCTGACGAAATATTAGGTAAAACTTTAAACAGAATGGAGAATGCAAATGAGTGAATTTCGTGTAGAGCTTAAGAAGGTCATAGACGACAGCTATAATATTGAAATCGGGTATGATCTGGTTGAAAGGTTGATGAATGATATACGGGATGGATTGTTTGGCAGTAAACATCGCTTTGTTGTCATAACGGATACTAATGTAAGAGATTTATATGGAGAACGGATATTAAATGAACTAAAGACAATTGGATATGGTGCGGATATGTTTGTGTTTGAAGCTGGTGAAAAAAGTAAAACCAGAAAAACCAAGGAAGAAATAGAAGATGCCATGTTAGAAAAGGGATATAGAAGAGACTGCGGTATTATAGCTGTCGGAGGTGGAGTTGTTACGGATCTTGCGGGATTTCTTGCCGGTACATTTGGAAGAGGAGTTCCTTTTGTAAATTATGCTACAACTATGTTGGCAGCGGCGGATGCTTCTGTAGGTGGTAAAACAGCGGTAGATACGCCGTTGGCCACAAATCTGATTGGTTTGTTTAATCAACCGAAGAAAGTATATATTGATATTGCGGCGTGGAAGAGTTTGCCTAAGCGTCAGCTTATAAGTGGACTTTCCGAAACAATAAAACATGCCTGTCTTGCAGATGTATCTTTTTTCGATTTTCTTGAAGGTAATATAGATGCAATTTTGTCTATGGACAAAATTGCATGTGAACATGTTGCTGAAGCTAATTGTAGAATTAAATACAATGTTGTAATGCAGGATGAGTTGGAGAATGGACTTAGAGAAATTCTTAATCTTGGTCATACGGTTGGTCGTGCGATAGAAACAGTCAGTGATTACAGACTACTTCACGGTGAAGCTGTTTCAATAGGTATGATTGCACAGATGAAGATTTCGGTTAAGTATGGTTATATGACGGTTGAGGAATTTAACAGGGTAAAAGCGCTACTTAATAAATCGGGATTGCCAACAGCAATACCGGATTATATTGACAGAGAAGAGCTTGTTAAAAAATTATACACGGACAAAAAAGTGCGAGATGGAAAGATAAGATTTGTTCTTCAAAAAGGAATTGGAGACGTTGTGGAATTTGAAAAGGGAGTATTTTCTGCTCCAATAGAAGAATCTCTTGCAAGAGAAGTGATAATGGAAATATAATTGATAGAGAAAGCCTTGCGAATGTGCAAGGCTTTCTTATTATTTTATAGGACGCCCTAAAAGCGAACCTTCTTCCCAGGAGTAGTAGGTTCCACGTGCTGCCCAGATTGGACTGTAATTTGCGGTTCCGTCTGAATTAACGGAGTGACAAAAATAACCGGTGAACATTTCAACGTGATAGATATCTGCATATTTCTTTTTCATATCTGTAGATTTGAATAACAAATCTCCGGGGTTTATCTGCATTTTAATTACCTTTTTATAAGTTATTCCGCCTTTGAGCATCTTATTGTGTGATTTACACCATTTAGCTTCTGTGAGAGCCACTCCGGGATAATAAGGCGAACCAAAGGTGACCTTGGCTTTTTCTTTGTATGCTTTCCATACCAATGCACTGCAGTCGTAATAACCCTTTTGGGTACGTTTTTCCTGACTGTATTTCCAGTGTGTTCCTATAAATGTTGCCCGTTCAACAACTTTTTTGAGTTTGGCTTTGGTTACAGAAACTGCACATCCAAGATACTGGTCACCTATTTTTGCCTTAATTATGACGTTGCCGATTTTTTTGCCTTTGACAATACCGTGTGAGTTAACGGTTGCTATTGAAGGATTATCTGAAATCCATTCGATATTTCCACTGTACCCCGATACGAAAAGTTGTTTCTTTTTTCCTTTTACAATGAGACAGGATTGTTTGGATATATCAAGTTTGGTTGACTGATAATTCACAGTGAAGGTTTTGCCGTAAATGATAAAAAATATCTGGCAGCTACCTGCTGTGTCGGAGTATTGTGTTATTGTTATGACATTATTATAAACAGAAGCCTCTATTTGTAAGAGCGGATTTGAACAGGTATAAGAGAATACATTATTAACTGTGTTGTTCGTTACGCTACTGTTATAGTAAGTATTATCATTATAATTGTAATTATTATAGTCATAATAATTATCAGAGTTTATGAGATACTCGCTATTGATGTTTATAGTGGTTTCGGGGTTACTGTAACTAGGCTTTGACATATAGTAATATTCTGGGTACATATATGCACTGACGTTGTCAGTACTCAAGGTTACATTCGTCATATCAATACCTACCGTAAATTGCAGGGTTGATGAAAAGACGGTATAGTAGAAATCAGTTGAGTAAACACGAATGTACACCGTGGCTCTGCCGGGATTAACCGCGGTAAAATTTCCAAAGTTATCTATTTGGATAATATCGGTATTATAACATTCAAAAGAGTAATCAAAATTTTTAAGTGCGGATTGATCTTCTATAAATGATAGGTTAGGAATTATATTTCCCGTATCTTTTGCATTTACATTCGCGTAGGATGTTTCATTATTATTAACTGTCAGAGAATGAGTTGCTGCATGCACTTTATCGAAACTAAATAGGATACCTATGTATAAAAGAAGAAACAAAAGGAATAGTTTAGCTTTTGAATGTGCTTTATGGTTCATTTGTAAAACTCCTTTCTTATTGTAATATATATTATGATTTTATCATAAAAAAAGTTATGCACAATTCTGTAAGTTGTGATATACTCACTGTGTTATTATCAATAATAGAAAGAAACCGGCTATAAAGGAAACAAATAGTTGGAAAAGAGGAATGTAGAATGAAAACAGCAATCATTATGGGATCCACAAGTGATCTGCCAAAAGTTGAACCAGCGGTTGAGATTTTAAAGAATTATGGTGTTGAGGTAAATGTGAGATGCTTATCTGCGCATAGAGCACATGCCGGACTTTCTGAGTTTATGAAGGAAATAAATGAGGATGGAACAGAGGTTGTGATTACTGCTGCGGGAATGGCAGCTGCACTTCCGGGTGTTGTAGCTTCTCAGACTGTTCTTCCGGTAATCGGAGTACCTCTTTCAGGTTCGGTATTAGATGGAATGGATGCACTTATGAGTATAGTACAGATGCCCTCGGGAATCCCTGTTGCAACAGTTGCAATCAACGGCAGTAAAAATGCAGCTTATCTTGCCTTGCAGATTATGGCTGTAAAACATGAAGAGCTTCACAAGGCACTTGTTGAAGACAGACAGAAAATGGAAGAGGCTGCTATGAAAGCAAACGAGGAAGTAAAAGCCAGATTTGCTTAGATTTTACATATAAAAGGAGGTAGATGAATTATTCATCGACCTCCTTTTTAAAGTTCTATGCTTCTAATTTTTCACCGGTTATACGCTCATAACCTTCAAGATATTTATCTATAGTTTTCTGTGCTATATCTGCAGGAAGCTCCCAGTCATGTTTTCCCTCGTTTTCTTTGAGCCAGTCTCTTGCGAACTGTTTGTCAAATGATGGCTGGCCGTGTCCGGCTTCATATCCGTCTGCAGGCCAGAAACGTGAACTGTCAGGTGTCAACATCTCATCACCGATAACAATGTTTCCATCCTCATCTAAACCAAACTCAAATTTTGTGTCAGCGATAATGATTCCTTTTTCAAGTGCATAGTCAGCACATTTCTTATATAATGCTATAGTATAGTCTTTGAGTTTAGTAGCATATTCTATTCCTTTTCCCGGAAATTCTTTTTCTAATACTTCTATACTCTTTTCATAAGAGATATTTTCATCATGGTCACCGATTTCAGCCTTAGTTGAAGGTGTGTAAATAGGTTCGGGCAACTTGTCTGATTCCTTGAGTCCTT
The DNA here is from genome assembly GCA_902793335.1 of uncultured Lachnospiraceae bacterium. Lineage (GTDB taxonomy): Bacteria > Bacillota > Clostridia > Lachnospirales > Lachnospiraceae > CAG-590. The sequence continues at coordinate 17,126 of CADBCZ010000008.1, read as the reverse complement.
CCGGAAGGGTAATTCCGCAGACTGTACCGTTCTCTTTGTAGCTTGCCCAGCCGCTACCGGTTATATATCCTCTTACAATACATTCTATTGGAAGCATTGTGAGTTTTTTGCACATCATACTGTTTCCGTCAAATTCGGGTTTCCTGAAAAATTCAGGCATGTCATTAACATCTGTCGATATCATGTGATTAGGAAGAATGTCCTTTGTCATATCAAACCAGAACTTTGACATCTGAGTGAGAACTGTTCCTTTTTTGTTAATCTTATTTTTGAGAATAACATCAAAACAGCTGATTCTGTCTGTTGCTACCATGATAAGGCTGTCGCCGTTGTCATAGATTTCACGTACTTTACCTTCTTTGATAGGTTTCATTTCAATACCTCCATGTTATGCTTAATTGAAAAACATGATTAGAATAGTAGATTTACAAACAAAAATCAAGTCTTTTTACACATTTATTATTGAGATGTGTTAAAATAAGTATATTATTCGTATACAGAAAGCATAAACGGGGGATGACAACATGATTTGGAAAGTGCTCGGTATTAATGAGACAAAGGACAAAGAAGCTATCAGGAAAGCATATCTTTCAAAACTTCATTTGGTTAATCCTGAGGATGATGAAGAGGGATTTAAGGAACTGAGAAGTGCATATGAGGAAGCAATGGCTTATTCGGACAAAACTGAGGACGAAGACAAGGCGGAGAAAACGGTTGTCCGTAACAAAAATGAAGTGGATTTATGGATTGATAAGATAGATGAGATTTATAGTGATATTTCTTACAGAATAGATGAAAATAAATGGAACAGGTTATTGAATGATCCGGTATGTGATGATTTAGATACAGAAATAGAGGCAGGAGAGAAGTTGTTGATTTTTCTTATGTCACATTCATACCTTCCTCAAAAAATATGGATTATGCTTGATAAGCGATTTGACTATTCAAACAGTTATTCCACTCTTAAGGAGAGATTTCCTGAAAACTATATCAATTATGTAATGTGGATGATTAAAAATCCGACATTTCTCGATTATGAACTCTTTGAGGGGGATACTAAGGATCACCCGGACGATTTTATTAATAAGTTACATGAAATAAAGAGTGCAGAGGAAAATGGGGAACTGGATGAGGCAGATAAGATTCTTAAAGAACTTAAAAAGTTTGATATTACACACCCGTATATAGAGGTGGAGGAGGCTAATTGTCTTCTTCTTAGAGCAAACGGGGTTGATGATCTTTTTACAGATGACAGTAAGGACAAACCCGAAGCTATAGAATACAGAAAACAGGCATTAGAAATAATGGAGGATCTCGATTTCGAATTTTCATCTAATATATATATTCATCGTATATATGGTGAAACTCTTTTAGCGAACCAAAAATTGGATAAGGCATTAAATGTTTTTGAAGAAATCGCTGGTTTTGAAAATGGTAAGACTAATTTCAGTGCATTGCTGGGAAAGGCGAAATGTAAAATATTACAGAAAAAGTATGAAGATGCTAAGGAGATGGTTGAGGATATACTCGAAGAAAAAGTTCAGGATGTGGAGGCTCTTTCTCTTCTTAATATTATTAACGATGTTTTGGTAAAGGATTACAGCGAAAGAATATCGGTATCAAAAGATGATGAACTTATTATAAAGCTTGGTTGGTGTTATTACCAGCAGAAGGAATTTGCTAAGGGTATCGAACTTTTGGATAGTCTCGGAGAAAGAGATGATTATGATTATATCAATTTAAGATGCAGATTATATCTGGCTGAGGATGAATATGAGAAAGCTTTTCCGCTTGTGAAGAAATGGCTGGCTATGATAGAGGAGAGTGTGGATGATGGTTCTAAAGAAATGACCAAGCGAAAAAACAGGCTTTCGTTAGCTCATTTTTCAATGGGAATATGTATGTGGGAACTTAATGTGGATGAAAGGGATTATGCTGTTGAGTATATTGAGAAATCTATATGCGAAGAGAATAACCGCCTGGTCAGACTATCATATATGGAACAAATGGCAAGATTTTATCTGGCAGACAAGGAATATGAGAAATGTATAGATAAGTGTTCGGAAATAATAGAAGTTGACCGGGGTTTTTTTCCGGCGTATGTTCACAGACAGAAAGCTAATTATGAGCTGAAAAATGCAAAAGAAGTAATAGATGATTTTTACAACTGTATTGAATTGTATCCGGAATATACGCCGCCATATATTCTTGCGGCAGAAGTGTTTTTTGCATTTGAACAGTATGATGATATTGAGGAGATTTTAAAAAAAGCGTCTGAGGCAAAGCTCAAAAGTGATTGCTTAAAACTGTTTGAAATAAGAGTGCTTCATTATAAAGATTTTTCAAAAGATAATATGAAAAAATGTCTTGAAATGATGATCAATCTTAAAGACCGTATTGAAAATAGGCCGGTAGATGAAATTACTGATATTGAGAAGTATGAGGATATAGTAAGGGAACATGCTCTGATCTATTGGGATTTGGATGATAGTGAAAAAGCAATTAAAGTTATAGATGACTATGTCGCAACGCATGAGGATTGTTTTTCATTACAGAATCTTAAAATAGATATCTTAAATCAATCAGGTAGAAGTCATGACGCGTTGAAGCTGTGCAAAAAACTATACAAAGAAAATCCGTCTGTATATCTGCAGACAAAACTGGGTGTATGTTTTGAAAAGACGGATGATTATAAAAATGCTTTGTCATGCTACAAAGGAGCATATACAAAAGATCCGGGTTATCATGTAGTGTTAAGACGTCTTATGTTTTTGTTTAGTTATCTGTCTAACAGAGAGCACGATCTTGAAAAATGCAGACAGGGAATAAAATATGCAACAGAATATATTAAAATAACAGATTCCGCAGAAGGATATATGGAGAGAGGGAATCTCTACATAGATGTGTATGAGCTTGAACTGGCTGTTGATGATTGTAAGAAGGCTATAGAAAGAGATGAGAATTCCTATTATGCTTATAATAATCTTGGATGTGCACTTCTTAAACTGAGGCGGATAGATGAGGCGATACCACCACTTGAACATGCCATAGAGATGGATGAGAAGAGGGATCATTTACCGTACCTTAATCTGGCAGAGTGTTACATTGCAAAAAAAGAATTTGACAAGGCTATAAATGTATATAATAAAATGATAAAGCTATTCAGTAATCTTGGCGGATACAGAGATAATATTGCAAAGCTTTATTGCAGAAAAGGAGAATATCAGAAGGCTGTAAAATATTATGAAAAGATGCTTGAAGAGGGTAAGGAGAGTAATAAACCTTATAATCTGCTTGATAAGCTGAAGAATGACAAATCAAAGAATTTACGATATGAGAAGATACTTGGATTATATTGTGATATAGCTGATGTATATCGTCAATCGGGAGATATATCTCGTGCAGAGAATTACTATAAGAAGGTTCTCGATTGGTGGAAGAGACCGATAAGACCGGAAATCTCTATAAAATCATTAGTCAGGATAGCGGAATATTACAGGGATAGCGGACAACTGAAAAAAGCAAGCAAAATGATTGACTATGCACTTGGAAAATTATCTGCGGATAAAATTCATTCCCGTGAAAGAAGAGAGGCTGAGTTTGCAGCGATGACTATTGCATTTGAACTTGGGGAGAAATATAAGACAAGGTCTAAATGTGAGATTTATTTGGATGAAGTGAAGGATTCATTTGGTAACATTGATAAGCTTTTATGTGATCTCAGATATCGTCCTATGTGGTCGTATAATATAGGTATAGTCAAATTATGTATGGGAGAACTTAGGGATGCAGATAGCTATTTTGAACAGATGAGACAATGTAAGCTTTGTGTTGTATGTGAAAGTACAGATTGTTTTGAATATTATTTTGGTATGGGATTGCTGGCTGAATTAAGCAATCAATATGATAAAGCGATGGTATTATATAAGAAGGCGATTGAGTTAAAAGGTCATTATCCCTGTGCAGAGAGACATTTAAATATTGTTTTGGAAAAACTTAATAAAAAGTAGAGATTTAAAAAATCTTACATAATGAAAACACAGGAATTGTAATTCTTGTGTTTTTGTGTTATTATGCTCATATCTATAAGTATGTTTACTTATGAGTTATTTGTATATTTTCATTGAAAACATGTTATTTAATATATAATGGGGACATAATATGATTATCGGCATTGATTTAGGAACTACAAACAGCCTTGTGGCTTACTATACTGAAGAAGGACCTAAGATAATACCTAATCGTCTGGGTAGTAATCTCACTCCTTCTGTTGTCAGCGTGGATGAAGAGGGACAGGTATATATAGGAGAAACTGCCAAAGAGAGGATGTTATTATATCCGGAAAGTGCGGCTTCTTTATTTAAGCGTAGCATGGGTAGTGAAAAGGTATATGAGCTTTCGGGTAAGAAATTTCTTCCGGAGGAATTATCTGCACTTGTATTGAGAACACTCAAAGAGGATGCGGAGGTATTTCTTGGGGAAGAAATAACGGAGGCTGTAATTAGTGTGCCTGCATATTTTAATGATGAGAGAAGAAAGGCTACAAAGAGAGCCGGTGAACTGGCAGGTCTTAAGGTTGAAAGAATAATAAGTGAGCCTACAGCAGCTGCTATTGCTTATGGTTTGTATCAGAATACCGACAACGGGAAGATTTTGGTTTTCGATCTTGGCGGAGGAACATTTGATGTTTCTATCCTTGAGCTTATTGATACGATAATTGAGGTAAGAGCTGTCGCAGGTGATAATTATCTTGGTGGTGAAGATTTTACCAAAGTTATCGAAGATATATTTTTTGATAAAAATCCTGAGATTAAAGAAAATGAACTTAATGATAAGACTTTGCGGAACATCAGAAAACAGGCTGAAAAATGCAAGATAGGTTTTAAAGATGATAGAAACAGCACTATGTCTTGCGTTATAAATGATAAAACTTATGAGATTAATCTGGGCGTAGAAGAATATGAGGCAAAGTGTGATGAACTGTTGGACAAGATAAGGCAACCTATAAAAAGGAGCCTTGCTGATGCGAATGTCAGACTTAGGGATATAGACCGTGTTGTATTGGTGGGCGGCGCAACAAAGCTATCATTTATAAGAAAGTTTGTTGGTAAGTTGTTTCATAATCTTCCGGATACATCAATCAATCCAGATGAGGCGGTTGCTTTGGGCGCTGCAGTGCAGGGTGCCATGAAAGAACGAAAGGAAGGTATTAAGGAAGTTATACTTACCGATGTCTGTCCGTTTACATTGGGAACCGAGGTTGTATGGGAGAAAGATAACGGAAGGTTTGAAGATGGTCATTTTTGTCCGATTATAGAGAGGAACACAACCATACCGGCAAGTCGTACAGAGAGATTGTACACTGTGAGCGATAACCAGACGCAGATAAGATGCAAGGTTTTACAAGGTGAGAGCAGGTTTACTGACAACAATGTGTTGCTGGGAGAGATTCGTATAAATGTTCCAAAGGCTCCTGCAGGAAAAGAATGCGTTGATGTGACATATACTTATGACGTCAATTCCATACTTGAAGTTGAAATTAAGGTTATTTCAACCGGCGAGATTACAAAACAAATAATTAAAACCAACGCTACCGATATGTCTGAAGAAGAGATAAAGGAGCGTATGGAGGCGCTTTCTTATTTGAAGATTCATCCAAGAGATAAAGAAGAAAACAAGCTTCTTTTACTAAAAGGTGAGCGCTTGTATGAAGAGAGTATTGGAAGAAACAGGCAGGAGATTGAGCTTGCGCTTAGAACTTTTGAGAAAGCTTTGGATACAAGAGAAGATTCAGTTATAGAAGGTGCCAGACGGGAGTTTATGGACTTTCTAGAAGAGTTTACGGGGGGCTTTTAAATGCTGAGCAATCAACATTTTGTTAAGTTTATAGATATATTGGCAAGCGATGTCAATTCTTTTGATGTAATCAAAGACGCATTTCTTGAAATGGCGGATGACTATCACTTTGGTGAAGTGCGTGTTCGCTGTTATGATAATGATTCTGATTTTTTGTCAGGTGATAAAGATGCTGAGAGTGTGTTTTTCCTTGAAAAAGGTAATCTTGATGAACACAATATTTATTCGAAAGATTTTTATTATGATAATGAAAAGATTGCCGGTTTTTCGTTGGTCGCACTTGAGGGCGCTGCTTTGTGGACAGAACAGGATAAAAAAGATATAGATGTTATGTTTGATATCCTTTTCTTTCATATAGGAAAATATAAACTTATGGGAAAGGTTAAAAAGTCATCGTTAACAGATAACATGACAGGGCTTCCCAATTTTATGGGTTACTATGAATTTGTGAAAGAGATGTACTATAAAAAAGAGCTTGCCAAATATAATGCATTTTATTTCAACCTCAAAGGTTTTGGACTTGTAAATACGGAATTCGGAACGGAGGAGGCAGACAGGATATTATGCAGGTATGCTTATGTTCTTAAAGAATTCAGTTTGAAAGATGAATGTATAGGTCGCTTAGGTGGGGATAATTTTGTTGCATTAATCTATAAAGACAGGACAATGCAGTTTCTTAAGTTAATTGAAAATGTTGAAACTTATGTATATGTTGATAAACACATGGTAACTGTCAATATTCCTGCTGTGGCGGGGGTGTTTGAAATAGACGATGACGTTAAGGATTACGGACAGATAATCTGCAGATGTTCTGTCGCACTTAACGTTGCGAAAAATGTTACAAAGAAACCATACATGTTTCTGACAAAAGAGATGAATCAGGAAGCTATTCATCAAAAACAGATTCAGGCTAAATTCAAGCCTGCTCTGTCTAACGGAGAATTTGTGGTATATTATCAACCTAAGGTTGAAACAGATAACTACAGTATTTCCGGTGCGGAGGCATTAGCACGCTGGGTAACTGATGATAAAGTCATTTCTCCGGCAGACTTTATTCCTTATATTGAATCGGATGGAACAGTATGCGCTCTGGATTTTTATATGCTGGAAAAGGTGTGTCACGATATTAATTTATGGATGGTTCAAGGGATTGAACCTGTCAGGGTGTCTGTTAATTTTTCTCGGAAACATTTATTAAATTCGGATTTCCCACAGAAGATAATAGACATGATAGATGGTTTTGGAATTAATCCCAAATATATCGAAATTGAGATAACGGAAACTGCAAATGAAGAAGAATCGGATATGCTCAACGTATTTATGCAAAAAATGAAAGAGCATGGAATAGCAACCGCTATTGATGATTTTGGAACAGGTATTTCTTCTTTTAATATTTTGAGAAATTTTGCGGTTGATGTGCTTAAGATTGACAAATCATTCATTGATGATGAGGTTATGACAGAGAGTGATATGATAGTTATAACCAATATAGTTAAGATGGCAAGAGAACTCGACATGGATGTCATAACGGAAGGTGTTGAGAATTGGGCACAGGTTGAATTCCTGCATGATATTGATTGTCACGTGGTTCAGGGATTTTTATTTGACAGACCGATGCCTGTCGATGAATTTACAGAAAAACTTAGAATGAAAAAATATGATATTACCAAAGTGAAAGATATATAATTACATTATATAATATAAATACCAATATATTAGGAGGAAATGATAATGGATTACAAGAAAGCCGGAGTTGATATTGAGGCAGGCTACAAGTCAGTGGAGCTTATGAAAGAGTATGTTAAGGAGACATTAAGACCTGAAGTTCTTGGAGGCCTTGGCGGATTTTCGGGAGCATTTTCACTTAAGCAGATTAAGGAAATGGAAGATCCTGTACTTCTTTCCGGTACTGATGGATGCGGTACTAAGGTTAAGCTTGCATTTATAATGGACAAGCATGATACTATCGGTATTGATGCTGTGGCAATGTGCGTCAATGATATAGCATGTGCAGGAGGTGAACCGTTATTTTTCTTAGATTATATTGCATGTGGTAAGAATTATCCTGAAAAGATTGCTACTATTGTTAAAGGTGTAGCTGAAGGATGTAAGCAGTCAGATGCAGCGCTTATCGGTGGAGAGACGGCAGAGCATCCTGATCTTATGCCTGTGGATGAATATGATCTTGCAGGATTTGCGGTTGGAGTATGTGACAGGAAAAATCTTATTACAGGAGAGAATATTAAGCCTGGTGATACTTTGATTGGTATTGCTTCTTCAGGTGTACATTCTAATGGTTTTTCTCTTGTAAGAAAAGTGTTTGAGATGACTAAAGAATCACTTGATACTTACTATGATGAACTCGGTAAGACTTTGGGCGAGGCACTTATAGCACCGACAAGAATTTATGTTAAGGCTTTGAAAAATGTTAAAGAAACAGGTGTTACAATCAAAGGCTGTTCGCATATTACAGGCGGTGGTTTTTATGAGAATATTCCAAGAATGCTTCCTGAGGGAGTCTGTGCTGTTGTAGAGAAGGACTCATATGAGGTTCCGGCTATCTTTAAGTTGATGGCAAAGACAGGCGATATCGACGAGCAGATGATGTATAACACATTTAACATGGGTGTAGGTATGGTGCTTGCAGTTGATTCTGCGGATGCTGACAAGACTATAGAGGCTGTAAATGCTGCAGGTGATAAAGCTTGGAAACTTGGAACAGTTGAGTCAGGCAAGAAGGGCGTAAAGATACAGTAATATCAATGCTATAAAGATTAATAAGAAAGGCTTGGAAAAATGTTAAGAGTTGCAGTTATGGTGTCGGGTGGTGGCACTAATTTACAGGCGATAATAGATGCTGTTGCAGATGGAACGGTAACAAATACGGAATTGGTAGCGGTCATCAGTAATAATCCGGGAGTTTATGCATTGGAACGTGCAAAAAATGCCGGTATAAAGGGTGTTGTAGTATCTCCTAAAGAATATGAATCAAGAGCTGATTTTCATAAGGCACTTATAGATACACTAGATTCTTTGAAGATTGACCTTGTGGTTTTGGCAGGATATCTTGTTGTGATTCCACCTGAACTTATCGATAAATATGAGAACAGAATAATCAATATACATCCGTCCTTAATACCATCATTTTGCGGTACGGGCTTCTATGGGCTTAAGGTTCATGAAGCTGCACTTAGCAGAGGTGTTAAAGTGGTGGGCGCAACTGTACATTTTGTAGATAAAGGAACTGATACCGGACCAATCATTCTTCAGAAAGCGGTTAATGTTGAACAGGGTGATACTCCGGAGATATTGCAACGTCGTGTTATGGAGCAGGCTGAGTGGAAACTTTTGCCGGAAGCTATTGATCTTATTGCCAATGGAAAGGTTTCTGTTAAAAACGGAAAGACGATTATAAGCTGATTTTTTTAAATTGAAAAGTAATATAAATGGTTTCAAGGAGGATATAGTTAATCATGAAAGTACTCATAATAGGAAGTGGCGGAAGAGAGCATGCAATCGCAACCTGTGTTGCAAAGAGCAAGAGAGTTGATAAGATTTATTGTGCACCGGGTAATGCTGGAATTGCCGGGCTTGCTGAGTGTGTTGATATTTCTGTTATGGATTTTGATAAGCAGGTGGCATTTGCAAAAGAGAATGCGATAGATTTTGTGATTGTTGGACCGGATGATCCGTTGGTGGCAGGGTGTGTTGATGCATTTGAGGCGGCGGGTATTAAAACTTTCGGACCACGCGCTAATGCAGCTATTATTGAAGGCTCTAAAGCGTTTTCTAAGGATCTTATGAAAAAATACGATATTCCTACAGCCGGTTATGAGAATTTTGATAATGCAGAGGATGCTTTGGCATATCTTGAGACGGCTAGTTTTCCTATTGTATTAAAGGCTGATGGGCTTGCACTTGGCAAGGGTGTTCTTATTTGTAAAAATTTAGAAGAGGCAAAGGCCGGTGTTAAGGAAATAATGCTTGATAAGCATTTTGGTGATGCCGGAAATCGTATGGTTATTGAAGAGTTTATGACCGGACGTGAGGTTTCTGTTCTTGCATTCTGTGACGGAACCAATATCAAGACTATGACTTCAGCACAGGATCATAAGCGTGCTAAGGATGGTGATCAGGGCCTTAACACAGGTGGAATGGGAACATTTTCTCCTAGTCCTTTCTATACAGAAGATATTGCGGCATTTTGTCAGAAAGAAGTATATGAGAAGACTATGGCTGCGATGAAAGCTGAGGGAAGAGATTTTGTTGGCGTTCTTTTCACTGGACTTATGCTGACAGAAAAAGGACCTAAGGTGCTGGAATTTAATGCGAGATTTGGTGATCCTGAGGCACAGGTTGTTCTTCCAAGAATGAAAAATGATATTATTGATGTAATGGAAGCTTGTGTAGACGGAAGACTTGATGAGATAGATCTTCAGTTTGAGGATAATGCAGCTGTTTGTGTTGTGCTTGCTTCAGACGGATATCCTGTATCATATGAGAAGGGATTTCCTATAAGCGGACTTGAATCATTTGATGACAAGGATGGATACTATGTATTCCATGCAGGTACTAAGTTTGATGGTGATAATATTGTTACCAACGGAGGACGTGTACTTGGTGTTACTGCTAAGGGAACTGATTTAAAAACAGCAAGAACTAATGCTTATGAAGCTTCTAAATGGATTAATTTTGATAATAAGTATATGAGAAATGATATTGGAAAGGCTATTGATGAAGCTTGAATAATATGAATTATGTTAACGTATTATGTTAATGTGTTATGTAGATTATAATGCTTGTAATATTTAACGGAATGGAGTATGTAATGAGTTATAGTTATACCAAAAGCGCTAATAACGCTTTAAAGTATGCAAAGAAAATTGCACTTGAGCTAAAACAGGAGTATGTGGGAAGTGAACATCTGCTTTTGGGACTGCTGAAAGAGAAAACGGGTATTGCATATGCGGTTCTTGTAAAAAACGGTGTAGAGGATAGCAGGCTTGAAGCATTAACAAATCAATTAATGATGGATCATACTAATGTTTTACTGGCCAATAAAGCTGAATTTTCTAAGAGATGTCAGGATATTCTTGAAATTGCATCAAAAGAGGCAAAACATTACAAGGCTGCCTCCATTGGAACTGAGCATTTGTTGATTGCAATTATTAAACACCCCGACAGTGTGGCATTTAGATTGTTAACTGCTATGAATGTTCCTGTTACTAAGTTGTACTCTGATATCCTGGAAGCTATGGGATTACCGGCTTCACAGGCTAAATCAGAGATAAATAAACTCAAATCAAGTGACAAGAAGGGCAAGTCTTCGACACCTACTTTAGATCAATATTCTAGAGATTTTACCAATCTGGCTGCTGAGGGCAAGCTAGATCCTGTGGTTGGCAGAAGTGAAGAGATGTCGAGAGTGGTACAGATATTAAGTCGAAGGATGAAAAACAATCCGTGTCTTGTAGGCGAACCGGGCGTAGGTAAGACTGCAATAGTTGAAGGTTTGGCTCAAATGATAGTATCAGGGGATGTACCGGATACTGTTAAGGATAAAAGGGTATTATCTCTTGATATGTCGGGCATGGTTGCCGGATCCAAATATCGCGGAGAATTTGAAGAAAGAATTAAAAAACTCATTGCGGAAGTGACTTTGGCAGGTAATATTATATTGTTTGTAGACGAACTTCATACGATTATAGGAGCGGGTGGTGCAGAAGGTGCTATTGATGCTTCTAATATATTAAAGCCTGCACTGTCAAGAGGCGAGATTCAGATGATAGGAGCTACAACTACCGCTGAATATCGTAAATATGTGGAAAAGGATGCTGCTTTAGAACGTCGCTTTCAGCCTGTGACAGTACACGAACCGACCGGGGAGGAAGCGTATGATATATTAAAAGGACTTCGCTCAAGATATGAGTATCATCATGGAATAGATATAAGTGATGAGGCTCTAAAAGCGTGTGTAAATTTATCTATAAGATATTTAAGTGACAGATTTCTTCCTGATAAGGCGATAGATCTTATGGATGAAGCTGCTGCTAAAAAGAGATTATCCGCATATAGAATATCTCCGCAGATGAAAGAGGTGGAGAATGAACTTAAGGCCTTAAATGATGAACTGGATCAGTCGTTTATGGCCAATGATCTTGAGACTGCTCATGAGACAAAACTAGCTATAAAACTTCTTGAAGAAAAACAGGAAAAATTAAAAAAGAAACATGAAAATACAATAAAAAAAGAAAAACAGATTCTCAGTGACGAGGATATAGCCATAGTGGTGTCTGAGTGGGCCAAGATTCCCGTGAGCAGATTGCAGGAGGAGGAAAGTAAGAGACTTCTTCATCTTGAGGATGAGCTTCATAGGCGTGTTATAGGACAGAATGAGGCTGTAGAAGCTGTTGCAAAGGCAATTAAACGCGGAAGGGTAGGCCTTAAAGATCCTAAGAGACCAATCGGTTCGTTTTTGTTCTTAGGACCAACCGGAGTTGGAAAGACAGAACTTTCTAAGGCTCTTGCAGAGACGGTGTTCGGTGCTGAGAAGAATCTTATTCGTGTCGATATGTCGGAATATATGGAAAAGCACAGTGTGTCAAAGATGATTGGGTCTCCACCGGGATATGTAGGCTTTGAAGAAGGTGGTCAATTGTCTGAAAAGGTGAGGAAAAATCCTTATTCTGTTATTCTGTTTGATGAAATAGAAAAGGCTCACGTTGATATATTCAATGTTTTATTACAGATACTCGATGATGGGCATGTGACGGATGCACAGGGAAGAAAAGTTGATTTCAAGAATACCATTATAATAATGACGAGTAATGCTGGGGCATCAAGAATTATGGAGCCTAAGACTCTTGGATTTATTACCGATAAATCTGAGGAAAAAGAGCATGAAAATATGAAAAATGGTGTTATGGAGGAAGTTAAGAGGTTGTTCAAACCTGAGTTTCTTAATCGAATTGATGATACTATTGTATTTCATGCGCTTACAGAGAATGAAATCAAGGAAATTGCTAATCTTCTTATGTCTCAATTTACTGCCAGAGTAAGATTACAGATGGATATCGAAATTAAGTATGGCGAGCCGGTAAAGAATTATATTTTTGAAAAGGGCTATGATAAGAGGTATGGCGCTAGACCTCTTAGACGTGCCATACAGAACGAGATAGAAGATAAGATGGCAGAGGAAATCCTTGCGGGCAACATTAAGTCGGGTGATAAGGTCAGGATTTCTGTTATAAAAAATAGGGTGAAATTTAAGGTTATAGAATAGAAAAAATTAACAAATTGTTCAGTATTTTTTGCTGGATAATTCTTATCAAATATTGTATACTAAGGATAGTTGTTGCAGACAGTTTTTTCTGCAAACGGTTAATACAGGAGGATAATATAATGGCAGTAATAGAGGAACTCATTAAAGAGGAAAATGGTGCGTTAAACTTTGGAAATTACGATCTCGATTCGAAAACTAAGCTGGATGGTTTTGAATTTAAAGGTGATAAGTACAAAATTAAGACATTTAAAGAGATTACAAAGTTAGAACGTAATGGTTCTTTTGTGTATGAGTCTGTTCCGGGGACAGTTGTTCATGATTTTAACAGTAATGAGAATTCGGTTGAATTTAAAGTTGAAGGATTAGAGGATTCCCAGATAACATTAGAGCTTGAGGCCGGTCAGGAGTATGTTATAATAATTGATGGTAATAGTTCCGGTTCTGTTAAGACTAACCTTGGTGGCAAGCTTAATTTGAGTGTAGAGCTTAATCCCGGACAGATTTCTGAAATCAAGATAGAAAAGTTATGATACTAATTTTTGATAATAATTAATTGTAGCATTATAGGGCGTTTGCAATTATGCCATCGTGGGTATCTGCCTGCTTTGGCGCTATATTTGCAGGCGCCTTCATTTATATTGATTATGGAGGAATATATGGCGAAAGTTAAACAGATGTTTTATTGTCAGGAATGTGGTCATGAATCGTCAAAATGGTTAGGACAGTGCCCTGGATGTAAGAACTGGAATACATTTGTTGAAGAAAAAGTGGTGACGGGACTGACTAAAAATAAAACAAAAAAAGAAAGTATAATTCCTACTAGTATTCTAGATGTTAATATCGATGAAGATACCAGAATAGGAACCGGAATGAAAGAATTAGACAGGGTTTTGGGAGGCGGAATTGTAAGAGGTTCCCTTACTTTGGTGGGCGGTGATCCGGGTATAGGAAAATCGACAATTTTACTACAGGTATGTAGAAATCTTACTATGTCGGGGGTTAAAGTGTTGTATGTTTCCGGAGAGGAATCCTTACAGCAGATTAAGATAAGGGCGGACAGACTTGGTGGATTTGAGAGGGATATGTTGCTGTTATCGGAAACAAATCTGAATGATACACTTGAAGCAGTGGGCAAGATTAATCCGGAGGTTTTGATTATAGATTCTATACAAACTATGTATCTCGATGAAGTGGGCAGTAGTGCCGGAAGTGTTTCACAGGTCAGAGAGGTCACAGGGCAATTGATGAGAATTGCCAAACAAATGAATATTGCTATATTCATAGTTGGACATGTAACGAAAGAGGGAACTGTTGCCGGACCGCGAACCTTAGAGCATATGGTTGATACGGTTTTGTATTTTGAAGGAGAGAAAAATGCTATATATAGGATACTTAGGGGCGTGAAAAATCGTTTCGGTTCCACTAATGAGATAGGTGTTTTTGAAATGAAGGATAGTGGTCTGTATGAAGTAGATAATCCATCGGAGGTTATGCTTTCCGGTCGTCCCAAAGACGCATCCGGTTCGGTGGTGGTTTGTTCTATGGAGGGAACCAGACCGATACTTATTGAAATACAGGCATTGGTTTCGGATTCCAATTTTAATCTTCCAAGACGTACTTCAGTAGGTATAGATTATAACAGAGTTAATATGCTAATGGCTGTGTTGGAAAAAAGAGCAGGGTTGATGCTTGCTGGAAGTGATGCTTACGTTAACGTAGCAGGAGGAATTAAGATAAATGAGCCGGCTATAGATCTGGGAATTGTTATGGCTTTAGTTTCCAGTTTTAGAAATAAACCAATTAACTATAATACTATTATATTTGGGGAAGTTGGACTGTCAGGTGAGGTTAGGGGTGTATCTATGGCAGAAAGACGAATTAAAGAGGCTGCGAAAATGGGATTTACCAGCTGTGTTATACCTCAAATCAACTGTGAAGGAATTAATATCCCCGATGGAATGGAAGTAATAGGAGTTTCCTCGGTAAGTGAGGCTTTATCCAAAGCTTTCGCTTGTTAATTAATTACAAATATTGTATAATGATACATAACAAATTCTACGAACGGGGGTGAGGACTATATGGATAACAGTATGAAAAGTGGCGGGTTTACAATGATGAAGATGTTACTGATTTTTGGTTTGTTACCACTTTTAGTAACATCTGTATTACTAGTATCCGTAGGTTCTAACAGGATTAAAAAAGAAGTGACAGACGCAGTAATTGACAAAATTGCAGCGTCGAACAGACAGTTTAATCAATACTGCTATGATTGGTATAATGATGAGGGTGAAGAGGGCTTTTTTGGCGAGAATAAGGATTATGCATATGTTGATGCTTTTGAAGAGGAAGATATTGAGTTTACCATATTTATAGGTGATACCCGAGCAATAACTTCTATTAAGGATAAAAATGGACAACGTATTGAAGGTACTAAGGCATCCGATTTGGTTATTAAGGAGTGCTTAAACGGTGGAAAGCATTTTCAGGCGGATGGAATAGAAATCAATGGGAAAAAATATTATGTTGATTATCTCCCGTTGAAAAATGCAGCCGGTGAAATTGTTGGTATGACTTTTGTTGGTGAAACCGATGCAAATGTTTATCGTGCCTCTAAAGATGCAAGTAGAATTATGGTAATACTATCAATGGTGGTTTTGATTTTCTTTGCGGTGCTGGTTGTTTATACCGCAGGGATTATTAAGAAACCGTTGGTTGGAATTGCTCAGAATATGAATGCATTTGCAAGTGGAGATATATCATCGGAAATTAAGATTAACAGTAAAATTACTGAAAATCAGAATATGATATCAAGTCTCAAATATATGCAAAACAGTTTGCAGAATATGGTTTCGGAGATACAGGGAGAGGCTGATAGTCTGGATAAAGATATTTGTTTTGTTGAAGAAATGTCTGAACAGAGCGCAGATTCAACTACTCAGATTACTTCTGCTGTTAATGAACTTGCATCGGGTGCATCGAGTATGGCTGAGAACGTTAATGATATTAATTGTCAGATGATTGAGATGGGAAATAAGGTTAGTGAGATAGAACAGAACGTTAATAGTCTGAATGAAAATGCAGTAAATATGAAAAATATCAGTCGGGATGCTGCTGAGTATATGTCGGAGGTTATGAGAAACAGTGAGGGTACTGTACAGGCTGTTGAAAGTATCAATGAACAGATATTACTAACGAATGAATCAATTAGTAAGATTAATAATGCTATTGACTTAATAATAGAAATTGCTAATGAAACCAATCTGCTTGCCCTTAATGCGACAATAGAAGCTGCCAGAGCCGGAGAAGCAGGTCGAGGCTTTGCGGTTGTAGCTGACAGTATTTCAAATTTATCCGAACAGAGTAATGAGAGTGCTGCGACTATTCGTAGTATTGCGACTGAGATATTACAGAATTCTAACGGATCGGTTGGACTTGCAGATAGAATTAAGCATACTATCGAAGATGAGCAGACTGTGATAGTGGAAACACAAAAACATTTTGAACAATTGAATGATTCAATTAATGAAAGTGTATCGGAAATAGCGTTTATTAATGACAAGACGAAGGATTTGGAAACAATAAAAGATGCGCTTGTAAGTCATGTATCTGATCTGTCCGCTATCAGTGAACAAAATGCAGCTAATAATGAGGAGGTTAATGCGTCAGTGGAAAATATATCTCAAAGTATGAAAGAGATAGTAAATCGAATGGTTGCCATGAACTCCATGTCACAAAACCTGGAAAATTCGGTATCGCATTTCAAGTGATATGACCTGCATTTATATTATAAAAGGCGTTGTGAACTATAGATTCATAGCGCCTTTTGTAAATGATGCACAAAATATCAGGAGAAGCAATGGTTTAATTGTGCGTTATTTTGTTAGAAAAAGTGTTGACTTATGTATTGTCCTGTGTTAATATTACATCTGTTGCGGCGCAAGAGAGATGAACACGAAGGGTCGCAAGAGCTTATAAATAAAGGCTTACA
>CADBCZ010000007.1 GCA_902793335.1 uncultured Lachnospiraceae bacterium | reverse complement strand
CACCTTTAGGGAGCTCTATTAAAGTTACCCTTTTTTACCATCGATATGAAAAAGAAATTTTTTGCTAATTTATACTTGACTTTTCATAGCTGGTCTCCTGTAAAATGT
Organism: uncultured Lachnospiraceae bacterium; assembly: GCA_902793335.1. Classification (GTDB taxonomy): domain Bacteria; phylum Bacillota; class Clostridia; order Lachnospirales; family Lachnospiraceae; genus CAG-590. Next base: position 84,959 of record CADBCZ010000007.1, on the reverse strand, counting down.
GTATCTACCGTCAGCATTGTCAGGTTAAATGGTTTGTCCTCTTTAGAAAGACTTATGAGGTCTTCTTTTGCAAATTGAAAAAGCTTTTCATCTTCATAACCCCACCACACCTTATAATCCTGGGGAATCCTATTTTCTTCAATTGCAGCATCATAATCCTCTATCTTATATCCACCGTGTCCCTTGAAATATGATGAACGACCTGCGAACTCTCCTTTTGAGCCAATAAGAAACTCCTGATTATAACCTTCCTTTTCCAATACATCACCGAGTGACCACACACCCGGAAGATAGTTGTTTTCAGATTCCCAGCTTCCGTTTAAGGTCTCATTACTGACTATAGCTTCATTAATCGGAACAGCACTTGTCTGTGCGGCGAGAGCTCCCATTGTATATGTTGCCCCTGAAACATGATAGGCTCCATTTAGTCTACTGCCATCTGAGAAGCAGTCATTTTCAAGCGCAAGCTTTGTCAGATTAGAGATCAGGTTATCTCCCATCGCACCGCCATCTCCGGTATCAGAAAATGATACTTCCATAGATTCAAGGAAAATGTATATAAGATTTCTCTTCTTTTCCGGAAATTTAAGATTTATATCTCTTCCGTCAACATAATTATCTTCATATAACGTCGTACTTTCATGAGTATAGTGATAATAATCCACAACCTCAAAATGCTCAATAAAGCGGTAACAAGAGCACGATATGATCACTACTGCCACACTCATCATCCATAATACATATCCAAAATGTAAACATTTCTTTTTCAGAAGCTTGTATATAATCAGATTAAGAATACCTAACAGCAATACAATAACTAATCCTGCAACTATAACATCTATATATGAAGAAACATCCGTTCCGTCTAAGGGTGTATGCAGATGATAGATAAGCTGACCAAATGGAACCTGTCCGAAATGATTCTCAAAATAACGAACTGCATAAACAAATATCGTTCCTATAACCATTAGCAACTCTGTAATTATGACGTAAAAAATATCAGTTTTTTTACTTTCTTTTGTAACCTGTAAAACCTCAATTATCCCTATGCACACCAAAAGTATACCAACCACAACATACACTGCCCTGTTAAGTAACAGATACCAGCGATATATTTGTTTGGAAAAACTTTTTTTGAAAATTAACCTCGGATTATTTTTCTTTGATTTACACAAAAGACCGTCATCTGTAACCTCGGCTTTCATTCCTTTAATATCATCAACATATGATTTTATTTCTTTGCCTTTTACAGTAAAGACACCGTGTTCTCCTATAAGTAATTCTATCTTCGTGATGGAAAACTCTCTTTTTCTGTTAAAAGGATCTAATCTTATAATATCATTTTTGAAATCAAGTTCGTTCACATAAAACGAAACCATGTCATCTTCGAATACCTCAGTCAAAACATCATTTTCCGAAAAATCATCCGGATTTTCTGCATAGAAAAGCTGAGCTATATTACTTTGTCCGGCATGACTTTCTCCAAAATACACATTGAGCCTCATACTGTCCGAAAGTCTCATACAATAAATGATAATAAAACAGCATGCTAATATAAGCAATATATCCACCACTATGAAAATTGATATTATTCTTTTGTTGTTAGTCTTTGTGTTTTTATTGGTATCATCATTTTTATCAATACCTAAGTTATCTAATATTTTCATCTTGATTCATTCCATAATTATTTTAAATAAATCCGAAAAGCATCAATCCTCTTAGAATTATCTCCACTTTAATCTGAGGATTCCAGCGTTTTCTGTAAAAAGCCTTTCTACAGGCATTTTTAAAACTGTATCTGTCTGCTGTAAACCATTCTAAAATCTTTCTGTCCTTTGGTGATAAATAATCACCAAACAATCTCATAAATTCCTTTGCCTGCATGTTATAAAATTTCTCTCCAGCGACTAATTTGAAGCCGTGAGGGATCTTTTTGAAAAAATATAGTGGCGAAGCATTCTTTTCATATTGTCTGTGAATCGCCTCTATCTTAGTAGATAAATGATACTTCCCGAAAGCAGCCGTTATCATAGCCGCGAACCAGTCGTGATACTTAATATTTTCAGGGCTTGCCTTAAGCAACAGCTTTCGAAGTGTTCCGTTAATAACCACCGAAAATCCAAAGAAAATATTACCTGTAATAGAATTATAAAATCTGTAATCAAAATCTGAACGTGGATATACGTTGCGTACACTTAAGTCCTCATTGGAAACTTCAAAACCACTGTGATAAAGTAATGGTTTTGAATTATCATTTACCTCCATCCACTGATGTGCATATTCCAATTTCTCAGGCAACCACACGTCATCCTGGTCACAAAACGCCCAACAGTCACCATCCTTAGCCTGGCTTAACAATTTCATAAAACTGGCACAAAAGCCTATGTTTTCGCCTTTTTCAAATGATATCATGTCATAGACACCATTCTTCTCGATATACTCATCAATGACCGAACACGTATTATCAGATGAACCGTCATCTCTGATATATACATGAAAATCCTCGTAGGTCTGTGCAAATATACTATCTAATTGTTCTTCTATATATCGTTCACCATTATAGGTTGAAATAAGAATTGAAATCATATTATATCCTTCCACACAGCATCAATAATCTCACTACAATCTCCGATGAGATTATCGGACGCCATCTTCTATGATATAAGCACTTCTTTAACGCATGTGCTATATTATATTGTTCGTCACAAAACATTTCAATATACTTCTTATCACTATGTTTTAACTTAGCACCAAAACATCTATCAAATTCCAATGCACGTTTATGAATGTCCGACTCCTCTTTAAGGCTTGCATTCAACCATCTAATACGGGTAAGCAGATTAAATGTCGTCACATTGTCACCGTGTGCTCTATGATATGCCATAACCTCTGCGTCAGAATGAGCCACACCAAATGCATGAACAATCATGGCAGCCCACCAGTCATGATAGCCAATCTTAGTGTCCTCTCCCCTGATCATAAGATTCCGTAGGGGCTTATTAATCATCATAGAAAAACCCGAATAGTGATTTTCTGTAATCGTCCTTCTAAAATCATAGCCCTTATCCGGAAAGAAGAAATGGTCAACAGTTTTACCTTCATCATCGACCACATCATAGGCACTGTGATAAAGGGCAGGTCTCCTAGAATTGACTATGCCTTTTTCTATAGATTGTTCAAACCATGAAAACGCTTTTTCAAGCTTTTCTACCTTCCATATATCATCCTGATCGGCAAATGCATAATAATCGGCGTCATTTACATTTCTAAGTAGCCACATAAAGCTTCCGACAAAACCAAGATTTTCACCCGTATACAGAGTGAAACCATATTGTTTACTTAGGGTTTTAAGCATCTCAATGCATTTATCATTTGATCCATCATCCCTGATATAGAGATGAAAATCAGTAAATGTCTGACTGTATATACTCTCTATCTGTTCTTTTATATATTCTTCCCCATTGAATGAGGATAAAAGGATTGCTACTTTTGACATTTTAAACTCCATAAATAATCTGATTATTATATTAACTTTTTAGTTATTTTTCAATAGCCAAAGCAACCGACTCTTCATTTCCTGATATCGTATCTGATAAAAGTTTTTTTGAATCTATTATTAATTCTGCAAGTCTCGTCTGTTCTCCATTCTCTAGCAGTTTAATAAATTCCGATCTCACCTCTTCATTAGGTATAAAAGCAAGTTCATTTTCTTCATCATATGTCAGATAGCCTAAATGTATCATAAGTGTAAGAACATCATCCTTAGATTTGAAGGAACGAAAATCGTTAGCAAAACCAAATGTACTTACTTCTATCTTTTCACCCGATATTAGACGTATTACATCCTCTTTCAATCCATCAAAGTCCATATTCACATATGTCTCTAATGAATCTGCCGCAGAAGTTTTTCTCCAATACGATCTATACTTTTTTCGTTTCATCGCAGTCATAACGGAATATGGATTATATATAGAAACATCACCAAAAGAATATCCATCATACCAATTCTTTGCGTCATCAAAGCTCATATTGTTGATACTACATATTTCTCTTACCTCATCCTCTGTAAACCCGGTAAATTTAGTAAATACTGCCGGATCCAGAATGGTATACTCTTCAAAATCCGATATTGCCGACTGTGATCCATCTTTCTTTATCGGAAGAATACCAGTCATATAAGCTGCAGCCACAACATATGGAGTGAAATTACTGTTCTTGAAAAGACCACGGAGCATATTAAGAAATGCTTCCTGTGTCTTATTATCATCCTTAGCCTCACGTATCAAGGCATCCCATTCATCAATAATAAAAACAATCTTTCGACCTGTTATTTTTACAAACTCATAAAGACAATCCTCTAATTTTGTATATTTCGTTAATTGAGGGCAACTTTCAATAATATCTTCTCTTATTGCATTAGCTATCATTTCAGGAACTTCTGATATATTCTTTTTACCATTAGTCTGTTTTACCGTCGAAGTGAAACCGGTAACATCTACAAGAACAACATTATATTTATTAAGATACTCTTCATAAGTTTCTGACTTGCTTATCTTTAATTCATCAAAAAGATTATGCGAATCGCAGGAACAATCATAATATGCACACAACATGTTAGCTGTAAATGATTTTCCAAAACGCCTTGGTCTGGAAATACAAGTCAATTTATTGGATGTGTTAATGGTTCTATTAATTATTTCTATCACACCGCTCTTGTCAATATAATCCCCATTTACTATTGTAGTAAATGCTTCATTCCCCGGATTCAAATATTTACCCATATTATTATTTCTCCACATTTCAACTATTATACTTCATTCAAATTGTCAACATATTTTAGCGAACATTTTGACTTTTAAATAAACCCAAATTCGATTTTCTCTTAAAGTCAAAAAGAACACCTGCCGATATTGTATCAACGAATGCTCTTTTTCGCAACTTTTAATAACTATTTAAATCTCGCTAATGCATATTCTATCTATACTCAACAACCATATCACAAGTAGTAAAATAATCTTTTGAAAACAAAAAATATTCTTTATTATCAAAAATCATATAGTCATACCATAATATACCTTTTTCACTTTCAGTTGCTATATTTATATCTTTTTTTATACAATTCCAGTTTTTATCAAATACAGAGTAATATGCCTTACTACCCATGTATGATTTGCCAGGGCATTCTTTATCACAACTATAACATAATATATACTTATCAAAATCCTTGTATGCACCCACCGGTTCATGATCACAATCTGATTCTATCAGAATCTTTGGTTCTGACCATGTTTTTCCTTTATCTTCTGATGAGCGTAATACAATCGATGAATTTCCTTTATCAAGCTCTTCTATCTCATATATAGCATAAAACATATCATCATTATATATCATGTCTATGTCTTCAAGATTATTATTCCTGTGTTCTATATCAGTTATATAATTCCATGTTCTTAGGTTATCGGATTCGTATAAATGAATCCAATACTCTCCATTTTTAGAAGATGGATTTGAATTATTGACTGTCCCTTTTATTTCAGTAACCGTAATATAATACCTGTCTTCGATCTTATTAATTGTTGGATCTATAAGTAAATTATCAGATTCCAGAATAATGTTATTAAAGCTCAGATTATATTTTTCATCTAAAGAAACTATACCTATTTCTTTATCAAAATTACCATATATTATTATTCGTTCATCACTAACACAATCCAGCCAGTTCGCTTTAACACTATCAAATTTCTTAATAAGCTCTCCATCCAACCCAATTATATTAAGTTTTCCATTCACACTCGTTATAATTTCATCTCCAAAAAACTTAGCATCTCCATTATGAAGATTACTTAATTCAAAGAGCTTTTTTGTGCTATTATCATTGTCTGATTTAAAGGTCTGAACATACTTTTCATTTACCTTAAGTTTGAACGATATTTTAGCTTTTTTCTGGCCTTTAACTGTACAGCTGATAATAGTTTCACCTGCGTTAATTCCTTTTACAATTCCATTCTTATCTACTTCAGCAACATTTTTATCTGTGCTGTGCCATTTAAATGATACATTTTTCTTTGATTTCACTTTATAACTTATAACACACTTATATTGATCATCTATGAGTATCTCATCAGCTTTATCTATCCATTTGAGTTTTTTAACTTTATCATGAATTCTGACTCTGTATTTCTTATTTACCGTCGTACTCCCGTTGTTATATATTGCCGTAACAATAACATTCCCTCTTTTTTTCGCATACATTTTTCCTTTAGAAGAAACTTGTAAAAGCCCGTTATTGGATATTTTATATGCGTATCCCTTACAACGAGCTTCCTTCGGAAGCTTTGAAGTTTCTCCAGCTGTCATGTAAACATTAGTTATGCGACTTGTTGCCATTAACTTTGGAGAAAATGACAATGAAATTAACATAACAAAGAGCAATATACAAGCCCTCAAAATACCATTTTTAAATTCCATTCGACTTCTGTCCTCTTGCATACATCTTAACCAACAACTTTGCAATCGGTAATGGCCAGAATTTTCTATACATCTCTAACTCTTCAGCACTTCTTCCATTATCCTGAATAATTGCTGTTGTCTCAGAACCTTCATGAATTCTATGATAAGTCAATATTTTATTACAATATACAAAGCTACCTTTAAGCTTTGACAGCATCTCCCACGCTTCCCAGTCTTCACAACTTCTGAAATGCTGCTTAAATACCACATCCGGCAGATTATCCTTGCAATAACCTACAGACGGACAACATATCGGTGAACCAAAAGAGAGAACCCTTCTTCTCATCCATCTGCTTTTCCAGAACATCCTGCTTTTAAGCGGAACAAGCATCATTCTCTTAACATTAAGAAGCTCATTATTCTTAACTACTTCTCCGTCTCTAAGCTCTGCGTAATCAGTAAAGAATATAAGCGGTTTCTTTTCTGTCTCAATATATTTCATAAAAGCTCTTGTATAATCGGGAAGATACACATCATCCTGATGAGCGATTGTCATGTATGGAGTATCCGCCTGACTATATGCAAAATTCCAATCTTCAGATATACCTGTTTTACCTGTATTAACTATACATGGAATTCCGTGTTTATCTGCTATTTTCTGAATATAATCACAAGGTGTTGAAGTAACAATCTTAATTATACTTTTTACTTTCTGCTTCTCCAACGACTTAATACATTCCTCAAGATAAGGGCTCTCCTTATACGCACAAACCACAAATGTATGTTGTTCTTTCATGAGCTATTCCTCCGATTTTTATGCTTGTTTCTCACCAAAACTTTTTTTCTTATTATTAACTATAATTCTTACCACAAATATTACAGTCAGCACCACAACTGATATACAATAACTCCAGGCCGCACCATTTAATTCGTATGAACGGGTAAGTGGCTTTGAAATTAAAAATGCTATTACAGACGATATACCAAAACCAAGAATAATACTTATTCTGTCTCTATATATTGTCAATACATAGTATAGTGTATATGCCGCCGCATTAAAGCCGCCAGCGAATATTAAGAATGTCAATAATCCTCTATATTGTGTAAGCTCACAACCCACAATAATTGAAAGCACCGGAATTCCTATCAGATAAGCTCCCAACATGCATACTACTGTAATTCCAGTAAGTTCAAGTAATATCTTTCCTATTGTTTTCCAGAACTTACCAAACTCCTTGTTTTTGAGATTATCTGTAAGCGGTATAAGACTAGGTCTAATCAGAAAACCGGCAAAAAGATTAATTACACTGACCGGCATAAAAAGAACCTGATAATATGACTGATACTCACTTGTCATAACATCATCAACAGCTATTCTTGATGCACTTAACAGATATGTCCATAGAAACATTCCAACAAATAACGGAAAACAGTCTTTCCATATACCCGTCATCGCTTTAATGTTAAACTCAAATCTAATCTTATCAAGTGTCTTAAATACAAGAATATCGCAAATTATAAGACTTATTATGCCGCTAATTACTGCTCCGCATAATGCAATGATTAAATCTTTAGTCACGATCAGAATAGCAAAATATATGCCAACAGAAACTATTGTACGATATGCCATTGACTTTCCTGCAAGATCAAGTCTGCCATCTTTATGAAACTGTGCCTCATATACATCAGCATATCCATCGAGCATTCTATAAAGACACACCAGAGCTATTATCAGTGCCTTATTAAAATCGTAATTCTTTAATAGCACATATCCAGCACTTACAATCATCATAATAAAACAATTAACAAGCTTAACCATATGATAATCTGTAAATGTGTATAAATCTTTGGCATCTGTGACTTCAAAATTACGCATCTCATAATACGCAATATAAATGAACATCTGAGCTAACGTAAGTCCTATTGCATATAATTGCATATATTCCACCATCGTCAGCACCTACAACTCTGATTGTCAGATATGTCAACACCATCGATGATAACGCATATATTCCGCTACCTATCATATTCCAAAGAAAAAGCTGCCTGTCATCAGGCTGCTTCTTTCCAATAATCCAATCAATCATCATAATAATTCCAATCTATTATTTATCCTCTTGATGTTTCTTTAATTCATCCAACTCTTTTTGTACCAAAGCGAGTTCCTGTGTAAGCTTCTTCATTCTGTCAGACATTCTGCTTACTGATACTGCAGTTGTAAAAATCAGTAAAATTGCAAATATCAAGCCAACGAAGAATACCATATTAGACGGTAAATCAATGCCTATAAGATGAGCCAGTCCAAAAACTATACCCGGAAAAATATCCAGAACAAGTGCAACTACCAGCATACATAACCAGCTTAATCCATATCTTAAATCAAACTTCTTCTTTCTTATCATGTTAATTATCGAAACAACCGCAATTGCAAGCATTATTCCTATCACTATCTGAAGTCGAATTGTCATTTGTCACACCTACTTTCTAATACGAGCAATTATCATTGCTATAGTAACTTTAATCATATAATAAATAGATTTTCCCGGAGAAATAGAAGATACTCCCTCTGTTCTTTCATTCATAATAACAGGTACATCTACAACTTTTTTACCCATAGATATAATCTGTACTACACTTTCCGGTTCAGGATAATCCTTTGGATAATCCAATGAAAACAATTTAATTATATCACGATTTACCATACGCATTCCTGAAGTAGGATCCGTAACCGTTGCTCCGGTTAGCATTTTAATCAGTACATTAAAATGCTTGATTCCAACTCTTCTCATAAAAGATGACTGAAAACCTTCATTAGTAATAAATCTAGAACCTATTACCATATCAGCCTCATTATCTGTGAGAGTTTTTGCCATCTCACCCAGGTACTTTGCACTGTGCTGACCATCGCCATCAAACTGTACAGCAACGTCATAACCATTCCTATATGCATATAGATATCCCGACTGAACAGCGCCGCCAATCCCCAGATTAACCGGTAACTTCAATACATTAATACCATTCTCTTCACAGACCTTAAGTGTATCATCTGTGGAGCAATCATTTATTACTATGTAATCAAAATCAGGAGCATTATCCTTAATGTCCTGAACTGTTTTTTGAATACTTGCCTGCTCATTAAACGCAGGAATAATAACCAATTTTTTCACTAGTGCCACCTCTAAATCACATAAATCTACGTCTAGGATAATAACATAAGCATACTGAATTTACAAATATTATCTTAAAACATTAATTTCAAACACTCTTAAAACAACAAAAAAGTTAATCATACACGCTCCCATAATAACCCATTTGCGCGCATTAATCTCCTCTTTTTTTGTTGCTCCGACAAACGGAAGCAGCAACAATGGAAGGATTGGAATAAAATATCTACCCTGTATTCCTAAAATAACTTTACTGTATATATGCGTCCATCCCAGCAATAAAGACGTACATATAAGAGCCGCAATCAGTAAAAAATCACATACATAAATAACCTTCTGTATATCAGTTATTCTCTTAACTCTTTCTTCCCTAAGCGACAACACCAATACTATTAATGATAATATAATTATATCCATCGGCATAATAACATTTAACCAACCCAGCTCGCCGCCAATCATGGTATTAAGATAATACCCCATGTATTCATGTATGGTCATTAAATACATATTAATTGTTCCCGGAATGTCACTTAAAAGATCAGTCAAAGTAAATCCCTGAGCACCGGCCCATTCTATCATCTTGACACCCGAAGAACTGTCTGCAACCGCAGATGCATTAGATATAAATGCATATACTATTGATGCAACTACAGTAATAATCTTAAAGAGATTTGCACTTTTCTTATTCTTGAATTTCCTGTCAGGTATCAGAATAACCAACAAAGATATAAAACTGTAGACCATTTTACACGGTGCTAATAACAGTGAAAATATTATACATATAATGCAATCTTTAAGCGTTACCTTCTCAACACCATATATCAGTCTTAAAATAATGGCTATTAAAATAAACGACAATCCGTAAATCACCGGATCATATGAAAATGACGGAACAATACTCATAACCATCGGAAATGAGGAGATAGCAAAAAATATCTGCTTACCTACCGGCGTTATCTTAATAGCGAAAAAGACCAATATCGTATAAAAGATAAATACACAAAATTGTCCCAAAAAACACAGTGCCACATCGCTTAAATTCAAGGCTCTGGCAATTGATATTCCTGTCGCTTGAGCTAAATGTGCAACTACCGATGTGTTCTGCAACACTTTTGCACCGGTAAAGACCGCATTATCTTTATTATCATTCTTTGTAAACAGATTTAATCTGATATATCTATACGTTTCTAATGTTGTAGTGAAATTCAGTTCTCTTTTTATGGTATCTTCCTGTCTACATAAAGCATATTCTTCGTCATTATCCCCCTCAACATGCATCATTTTATTAGACAGTCTGTATGCCGTTGCAAAATGTGCAATTTCATCCGGTGCCGAATATGCGGGCATTACAAGAAGATATGCCATACCGAAAGTCAAAGTAAAAATAAGAAAAACACGTTCTATTGCATATTCTTTTCTTGCAAATACCATAAACCATATCAAAATCAGTACAATTGCCAAAAACAGTATTACACATTTATAGTATTTTAAAATGAAATGATTATTTACCTTAGAAGGAATAACAGCAAACAGCATATCTCCTGCTGTCGGGTTATCATCTACAAATAACTGTCCACTTGCAAAAGCATCCTCTTCTGATTCATATATAGATACTTTGTTTTTATCAAGTCCTTCCCCTTCTATTCTTAAACAATAGGTTTTTGCAGATGCATCTTTTATCTGTTTTTTCAGTTTTAACTTGATTATGCCGTCAGAATTAATTTTAGATATTTTTTTATCCCATTTATTTATAATTTCATTATTAGTTTGATCCTCCAAACTAATTATAAGATTACCATTTTCTTTTTTACCGTCGGTATTAACTCTTATTTTAATAGTTGAAATACCATACTTCTCTCCCACAAATGTTTGATAAGCTTCCACACCATCATTGATATATACTTCACTATTATTCTCAACGCCCAAAGTATCAACTATTGCTACAGTGTCTGTCCTTTGAGATGCCGGAATAATATAATTAAAGTATGTAAAACATGAACATACTATAATCAATAGGATCAAAAATAAAAAGCCTGCAATCTTACAACTTATCTTTTTATTTTTCCAGAAAAAATATCTTAACTTAATCATAAAAACCTTTAAAACCTCTTATAAAATAATTTCAAATCCTATTGCTTCCATAAAACACAATCAGAAACAATAAAATCTACTTTCCAACCAATATATTTTTTAACATTATCAGGACTATCAACAGTCCACAAGCCCACCTTTGCACCATCTTCAATCATTTGATGAATTACATTTTCACTTGTATGCTGTTCAAGAGAAAAACCTATATTATTCTGAATATAATATCTATAATCCGGTATATCAGATACATCAGTATAATTACCTCCAAGCAAATAAAGTTTAATATTAGATGCTTGCTTCTTTTTTATAATCTCATTCATATTCTTAATAATATCCTGATTAAACGAAATTACAGAAACACTTGCATCACCCATTACGGCATTAATTTCTGTATATAATCTATATAACACGTTACTATCAGCCATTTCTGCATTACCCGCAGAAAACTTAATCTCAATCATCGGTACCATGTTATAAAACTTACATATTTCAAGATATTGTTTCAGTGTTGGTATTGTTGTTGCCATTTTATCATCTTTATAATTGAGGTAATTGCAACCACACTTAATAGGTAATTTACAAATCTCATCGTAAGTAAGATCTCTAATCTCCTTGTTCACACCACACATACGATACAAATTACCATCATGACTTATAACAAATTGCCCATCCTTACTAATCCATATATCACATTCTGTTTCATAGAAACCATTTTTTCCTGCCAGTTCAAATGCTCTTAGTGAATTTTCCGGAGCTTCCCCGCTTAATCCCCTATGAGCAACAAAATGTACATCATCACGTTCTATCCAATCATCTACGATCACATTAACTACCTGTTTACATCCTGAACCATCAGCAGCTTCAATCGTTACGGTAGTTTGTCCTTTCTCAACCGCATATAAAACACCATACTCCACCTTAACCACATTCTCGTTCTGCGAACTTGTTTCCAAAAGCTTATTGGTTGCATTCTCCGGATATACTGAAACCTTTTCGTTAATGTTATAGCATGAATCAAGCTTCATTGTAAGTTCATTCTTTTCTACTTTAAGTTCTTTTACCGGCACCGTAACAACCTTAATTTTAGTTGATACTGATGCTTTTTTCTGTCCCTCGACACCACATTTTATTTTCGCAGTTCCTACACTTATGGCTGTTACTTTTCCATTCTGATCTACAGCTGCCACTGCCGGATTAGAAGAACTCCATTTAAAAACTATGTTTTTCTTAGATTTTACTTTATATCCCAATTCATAATCATGTTCTTCACCAAGATTAAGAGTCTTAATCTTATTTTTCAATTTAAGTCCTTGAACTTTATCCTGTACTTTTACTTTAATCTTTTTCCTGATTGGTTTATTGTTAGCGTCAAAGTGCGTTAATATTACAGTAGCGTTTCCACTTTTTAAAGCTTTCATCTTTCCTGTGTCTGTAAATTTAAGAACCTTAACATTAGTTGACTTGTAAAAATAATTGCCATTGTAAAAATCTATTGGGACATCTTTAATTTCACCTTTTATCAAATAACAAACCGTCGTTTGTTTTGCTTCAATTTCAGTATAAAAAAATATTATACTTATAAATAATGAGACCAAAAAAAGTGTAATATAATTCAACTTTTTCAAAATTCATTACTCCCTACTATTTCAAATAATAAAAAACATACCTTTTATTCAATCTACTTCCATCATTCTACAAGCCGAATCAAGATATGTATCATAATTTACAGATTTGACAACTCTCTTTGCTTCATTATCATATAATACTATATTTAATCCTCGCATATTCATTGAATACTCTTTATTGTTTATAATGATAGAACTATAGTTTCCACTATCGTATCCCTCGCTAATCACCTCGTACTCTAAATTATATCGTTTATCACCGCCTACTATTTTTAATTTATCTTCTCTTAAGTCCTCAACCACTTTCCCGTCAACTATTATTGCGTAATAGCTTTTTCTAAATCCATCTATATTAATCTGAGTATTAATACCCATTTCGTGCAGTTTGTTCATTACTTCATTTGATAAATTAGTTGCAGCTTCGTCACGTGCCGAAATAAAAACAGAATACTTTTTAGTATCAATTTGTGAAAGAAACGTCTCAAAATCTGTCGAATCAGCGATATCATAATAAGAAAGAATTATGTATTCGTTTTTATCATTTGTTTTTATAACTATTTGAACATCAATTTTACCACTTGGGATTTTTTTATTATTAATTTTAAAATTATAATCAGTTATTGTTTCATCAGACACATATATTTTTTTCTCTGTATACTTGGATTTATCATTACTATCTTTATATCTAATATATAATCCTTTATATAAACTTATACTGTGTACCGGAAAAGCTAACTGTACATTAATATCCCAATTCTCACTATCCCTATTAATGTTGATACATGATTCATTTTCGAGATTTTGTATTAATTCATCAGTCAGTTCAACGCTCTCTAATTCATCATAAAAATCCGATTTTCTCGACAATTCCACCATGCATTTATCATATCCGTATCGCTCAACAATAGTCTCCTCATTAGAAAACAGATCAACACCCAAACCTAATTTTCCACCTGATATATCTGCTCCCAGTGCAGATATAGTTGTTGGAAAGTAATCAAAAGTAGAATATAATCTGTATGTATTATTGATTGGTTCTTTGGGAGAATTAATATATGCCGTATAAACTCTTCTTTGGTAATCAGAGTTCAGTGAATCACAAAAATCTGTGTCCATTGTCGGATGATCACCTGATAAAACAATTGTCGTATTATCATAAAAATCCTGCTCTTTTATCCATTCAACAAAATCATAAACCTGTCTACTTGAACATCTTATAACATTTGCATACTGATTATCACCATATTCCTTGTTACATAAACGACAAACATATCCATCTTCAAAGTGGGTATCAACAGTAAGCAGAGTTAGATTAAATGGTTCTTTTGAAGTTGACAATTTCCGTAACTCCTGTTTTGCATATTCAAAAAGTTTTTCATCTTCAAAACCCCAAAACTCGTAATAATCCTCTGGAATATAATTATTATCTTTAGCGTATATATAGTCAAAAATGGAATAATCACCATGTGTTTTATAAAATTTTTCTCTTCCACCAAATACTATATCTGAGCCAACAATAATTTCATTATTATATCCCTGTTCTTTTAAAACATCTCCAATAGAAACAATATTAGGAAAAAAATCATCTTGTTTTTCCATACTATTATACACATTGGTTTTTAAAGGTAACCCTGTAGACTCTGCAAACATACCTCCCATAGTCCAAGTTGTTCCATACAATGAATATGCTCCATTTATATTGTCATTATCCGTAAAACAAATATTTGATTTCGCTAATTGTGTCAGTTCAGGTATATAATTCTCATCAAACCCACCACCATTTTCTTTATTTGCATAACTAACTTCCATCGACTCAAGATATATATATATTAAATTCCTTTTTTTATCAGGAAACGTTATTTGTGTTTCTTCCGGAGAGACATAATTTTTTTTAATAAAAGTTGAATCAATATATTGGTTTTGTACATAAGAGAATAAATTCACCGTATTTTGTAGTTTAAAACAAAACAAAATTAAAAAGAACAATATGATTGAATATATAACAACAATATATTTATTAAAATCCTTTTCCTTTATTTTTTTCAACACAAAAATAAAAGGAACGTAAACCAATATTCCTATAATCACATATAGTAATGCATTATAAATAACATCCTTATTCGTTCCTTCAATAGGATTACTCAAATGAAACATTATTTCATCAACATTAAGATTATGCCATGTGACTGACAGCCAAAACAAAAGGCTGTTTAGTATAATAATTTCCCCGAGAAAAATATACAAAATATATACAATTACATGATTATTACTCTTTTTCTTCGTCCTTTTCAAGAATTATTCCTCCGGCAACCCTTAACCCCTTTGTAATTCTCCATGATAATGAGTTTTGTATTTCATTAATAGTATTTTCTTTTGATAACAATTCATTCTTCAAACCGGCAATCTCATTATCTGCTTTTTCTATACCAGATCTCAACTTTTCAATCTGAGTATCTAAGTCTTCAGTTATATTATTTAATCTTTTGATTTCATCCATCTGTCTAGCTATTTTATCCTGTGCTATCCTGTGTTTTTTATCGTTAATGCTTATATAATCACATAATATATTTGACATCTCTGAAGAAATATCTTCTATACAGAATTCTATATAGATACTATCTCCCTGCTTCAAATCTTTAATAATCCATTGTGGATCATCTGTATTATACATGAATAAATTGTAGTCTAACGATATTCCATTATTATCAAATTCTAAATCTGTTTCATTAGTAGAAATTTTATTAATTTTAATAATGCATTGTCTATCAATAGGATCAATACGTAAAGCTACTGTTTCATTATCAATCTCTATCGTCGTACTATAGAAACCTTTTTCGTCTTTTTTACACTGAATAAATTTTGATGACTCCTCACAAAAGCCTTTCCCTTCATCAAAGAAAGCCTGTATCATCCCTAATGGCAGTTTGTTCTCTTCTTTCAAATAATGTAAATTAAGATATTCGGCAATTTGTTTTGTTATATCACAAACGAAAAAATCTATAGATATTTTTTTCTCTTCTTTTAAATTATTCAAAATCCATTGTGGATCGTCTGTTTGATATAATTTGAGATTTTTTTCCAGCTCGATTCCATTGTCAATATAACTACAATCACAGCCATCATACTGAAACTTGTTAATCTTAATTATACATTCCCTGTCTGCCGGATCAATTCTGATTGATTTAACATCCTTAGGTATTTCAATATCAATAGTAAAACTTCCATCATTATTACATAAACCATTAATATATTTTGATTTATCTTCGCTAAAGCCACCACCATAGTCAAAGAACACTTGAATTTTTCCGGGAACGTACTTGTTCTGCAAAGATAACAAATCATATTTATTATGATTGAACCGTTGACTCATCAACCCCAGGCTCACGCAATCACCATTTACATATTCATGAAAATGCTGATCCATTTTTCTAAATACTATCTGTTGTTTTTCATCTATACCTAATTGTTCAAGAATACTCTTATCCCAAAGAATCGTTCTTTTATTTGATTTATACAGATAATCAACAACTGCCCTGTATAATATAAAATTGGCAGGTACCGGAAAATCAAATGTCCACTCATAATCAATAATATTCCAATTATCATCAATAATTACATTGGAAAAAACGATATCTATCGGAGACGGAGAAACGTAATTTAGTTCTAAATCCTCTACATTCCCAAATATATCTATAAATTCTGTAGTAATTTTTTTCTCAGCTGATGGTAATTTACAAACTATTTTTTGATAATAGCTTTTCATTAAGTTGACTACCTCATCATAGTCTTCATTTTTTATACAATCATCCATCATTTCTTCAAGTGTTTGTCCATTAACAAATTGAAAATTTAATTTATCTCCCTTATCAACACATTCATTAACTAAAACATCCTTGTCGAAGATAGCTGATAACTTTTTATAATTACTATTTAATTTCTTAATATGGGCTATGGATTTTTCATTCTCTGCGTTTTTTTCAACCCATTTTAAGCCATTTTCTTCATAAATACATGTTTTTATTTTAAATTCTTCTTTTCGCTCGATTGAATATTTAGTATAAATATTATTTTTCATTTATAACTCCTCCATTCCTGATATTATCAGAAAAGAATTAGAAAAATCTTGAAACATCCCATCACGTATAAGACTATCATATACTCTTGATTCATCAAACGAGACAATTCTATCATTATCAAGAGCCAAAAGATTATTTGTCAAATCCCCGCATTTAGGAAGATATTCATCTGAAAATATCTGCAATGGCAATTTGTAGTCCGGATATGGATAATAAAATGCTTGTATATTTAATCCACATGATTCATGTAGAGATATCAATTCTTTCTTCGAAAATGTTCTTACACTATTCGTATGAATATAATCCTCTATCCCTTCATAAAACAGACTGACATGATCTTCTTTACAACCGGCCCAATACTTTAAACCGTATTTATTTTCAATAGCCACTATAATTTTGCCATTAGTTGAAAGATGTTTTTTTATAATATCCAAAAATTCTCTATAAGGAGAATTACTTTTTATATATGATGCAGCATACTCTAAAACACCAATCAATAAGATATAGTCATAGTCATCATCCAGATTTTTTTCAATATCCTGAAAATTACCAACCATTATTTCTATATTATTTTTTTCTTTATTACGATATGCATTTATCAGGCTTCTTTTTTTTGATAACTCTACGCAAGTGACATTACCGCTTTTTTCGGCCAACTTACCTGTAATGGCTCCGCATCCGGAACCTATTTCAAGAACTTTTGCATTTTCTTTAAACGGAATCCACTCTATAATATTCTCTCTAACAGGTGAAAGATGGTACAATATTGGCCATTCTGATTTTTCGTATATTATATGGTCATACTTATCTTTAGAATTATTTTTTACAATATCTAACAATACATCTTCTATCATTCCATCAGAATAAAAATCTTTTCCAGAGTAATACTCATAATTTAAACTTACTCCACCTATTTTTTCTTTCAAGAGATCACCCCCCAAACATATCACTTAATGGTTATTTGACTATTTAAATCGAAATAGCCAACTGAATTTTTAGATGATATCACCGTTATATTGCATGCGTCATATAATCTATGATATACAACAAAATCCATTTGCTCATAACTTGTACATCCAAATGATATCAAATATTCACCACCATGAAGATTCATTCGTTGTTTGAAAGTCACCTCGACCATATCGCCATCATGTTTTTCTCCTACCGGAATGTCTTCATATAATGTGTTTGTTCCTGCTAATTCTGTACCCATACGATCTTTTATCGTATATGCAAATATTGGTTCATATATATCACCATGAAATTGGATTCTCATTTTAACATAAAAATCCTTACCCTTTTCAACACTGTTTGTTATTACTCCGTTTGAGTCCATTATACAAAAATCAACTATTTCTCCCTTTTTGTCGCCATACTCTACGACATTAGGATTGATATTGAATTGTGTCTTCCATTCCTGAGTATCATTTTCATTAATAATTTCCTGAGAAATGTTTTCATCTTGTTCTTGTTCATCATTCTCAACATCTGCATCTTCATCATATTGGTTTACCAAAATCTTTTTATAAATATCTATAATTTCTTTTGGTTTACCCTCTTTTACAACATTTCCCGAATTTAAAAGGATTACTCTATCACAGTATTTATTAATACTTCCTAAGTCATGACTTACAAAAAGAATAGTTTTATTTTCCTTTTTAAATTCTTCAAATTTTCTAAAACACTTTGCTTGAAAGAATATATCTCCAACAGATAAAGCTTCATCAACTATAAGAACCTCTGGCTCAATATTAATAGCAACAGCAAATGCAAGTCTTACAAACATACCCGATGAATATGTCTTAACTGGCTGATTAACAAAATCACCTATATCTGCAAATTCAAGAATCTCATCTAGTTTTTCATCCATTTCCTGCTTAGAAAATCCAAGCATTGCACCATTTAAATATACATTTTCTATTCCCGTATAATCAGGATTAAAACCAGCACCCAATTCAAGCAATGCAGATATTCTGCCATTGACATTTACAGCACCTGATGTAGGTGTAAGAACTCCTGTAATTATTTTTAACAACGTAGATTTACCAGATCCGTTGGTACCTATTATTCCAACTGTTTCACCCTTCTCTACAGTAAAATTAATATCATTCAATGCATAATGCTCTTTATGTAAATTAACTTTTCTAGGATTTAATGCTTCTTTTACCCTATCTATATTATTGTCATATAATCTATACATTTTTGATAAATGATCTACTTGTATTACACTTTCTGCCATTATATTCACCTCAAACTATTACAAAACATCCGCAAAGTGCGGCCTTAACTTTTTCATTAATCGAATACCGATTATATTTACAATTATTGTTACAAACCAAAAATACAGCATCAAATTATATTGATGGAAAAACCACTGTCCATCAATCAATGCTTCTCTGTAACCATTGACTATATAAAACAATGGATTCATTAAATAAAGGAAGCTATGGGCATCCAACATATGATAATCCCACATAACAGGAGTCAGCCACATCAAAAACTGTATTACAACGCTCAACAATTGTCCAACATCCTTCATAAAAACATTAAGAGTAGCTGTTATCATTGAGAGTCCCCATGCATACAATGTAACACATATTGAAAAGTACAACATATCAATCAAATGAACTCCCGGGAACCAGCCATATAATGTATATATAACTAATAAAATTCCATTAAAAATCAAGTTTATGATCGATGAACCCATTATCTTTACTAAAGGTATTATATCTATATTAAATACTAATTTTTTAACAATATAATTATAAGATATAAAAGAACTGGTACCGCTAACCCATGCATCTGAGAAAAAGTTCCATGGAATCATTCCCGCAATCAACCATAAAATAAATGGTGCATTCGAAACAGGATTTGAGTGAAACGCCTTTTGGAATACAAACCAAAAGAGAATTATTGTCATCAAAGGTTGAATAATTCCCCAAACAATTCCTAAATAAGAACCTGAATAATGACTTTTAAAATCACTGATTGCAAGAGACTTTATCTGTTTTCTTGAAACAAAAATTCCCACAAGCATATCCTGTACAATACGCCAATTCCACATCATGATTATAAATAAAAACAAACAAATAATACATATTGTTATAATTCGTTTAGTTTCGTTTCTGATATATTCAACTTTAACATCTATATCTTTGCTGATAAACGGATCAAGATCACCTGTAGATATGCAGAGATAATCTCCATCTATTTCTGTATTTTTTATATCATTGAAATAAAAGCTACTTAAATCATCTACGCCTAATGTTTCTGTTTCATCTGATTTTAATGTTATATTTTTTATATCCCAATACGAAACTGACGCATCACAATCAAGTCTGATTGATTTGATAGATGATTCATCTAATATAAATCTGACTGTTTCGAAACTGTCACTCTTTTTTATAGTTTGTTTTATAACATGACCTTCATTAAAATCCGTATCATCTTGAGTTAAATAATATAGCGCCAACTCAGAATCACTGTCTAACCTTGTTTCTATGTCGACTTCTATATCATTTTTCTTATAGGCAACCTCTTTAGGCATTACTATTCCAACTAAAACTGCTATAATTATACTTACTAATAACGCTACCGCAATATATTTTTTTGTCATTTTAATTCTTCGCTCCAATCAATCAAATTTACGCTTCTCAAAATTCCAAAACTGCGCCATATTCTTAATTCCCTCATATATAGGAGTGTATGCCCTCCATCCAAGCTCAGAATATGCTTTTTCACAATCCAATACATTAGCATTTATATTTTCTGTTTTTATAGGTATATACCGTTTGTTAATTGTTTTATCAGTTATAGCTTCAATATCCTCTAAAATCGCATTAACCGATGTACCAATTCCACTACCTATATTGAAAATTTCTTCATCCCCGTCATATTTTATAACTTTTAAGAATGCATCCATCAAATCATCGATATAAATATAATCTCTAACTGATGTCCCGTCACCCCAGATTTCTATTTCACGCCCCTCAAAAGCGCTCGCCAAAAAAGTAGCAATAACACCCTGTCCTCGATATGGTTGTTGCCCGTGTCCATATGGATTTGCTATTCTCATTATTGCTATATTCAATCCATACATTTTTTTATACAATTGCATATATTTTTCTATTGCTAATTTTTGAATTCCATATGCGCTCTGTGGATTAGTTTCATGATGTTCATTTATTGGTAATGTATTAGGGATACCATATATTTGTCCTCCCGATGAAGAATATACCAATTTCCGAACCTTTTTCTTTGCACAAATATCAATAAGTCTAACTGATGGAATAATATTGTTCATAGCATCTTCTAAAATGTGCATATTAGAGGAGTTAGGAACACTAGTACTTACAAGATGTATGACAACAGAATCTTCACTAATAACATCTTCAAGTCCTTCTCCGGAGACAAAATCACATTTTGAATAATCTACTGAAACAGGATAATCCTCCGGCAGACAATCATTCCTATCAACCACTAATACATCATATCCCATACCAACTAACTTCTTTGATAAATTAGTGCCAATAAAACCACAACCACCTATAATAATAATTTCCATAATATATTTATCCTTAATTATTTATTAACGTCAAATAGTTCTTCATATTGCTTAGATATACTGCTAGCCGAAAAGAAATCTAACATTTCCGGAGCATGTTTTGTTGCATTAATTCTATATTCATTCATATTTGAATACCACTGTTCAAAGTTATCTATATCTGATTTACTATCATCAATTATAAGTCCGCCGTTCGTTTTTGAAATAAACAAACCCAAATCTCCGGTATCTGTAGAGAAAACAGGAACACCAATGCTCATAGCTTCAATACTTACTATTGCCAAACCTTCATAAACCGATGTCAACACTAACCCATCTAATACTTGGAATAACTCAGGAGTACTATCAACAAATTTAATATGTTTAACATGTTCACCCAAATTATGCTTTTCTATATAAGAGTCTACTTCACCGGATAATTCACCGTCTCCTACAATAACATACTCTATGTCTTTTATAGTATTTATTGTATTATTTATTATTTCCAAGAAACGAATTGGATCCTTTTGAGATGTCATTCTTCCAATAAGTGCAACATGTTTCTTTCCGGAAGACAATCCATATTTATCTAACAATAAATATTTATCCAATTCCGCCGATAGTACATCTCTTATTTTTTTATCATTCACCAAAGAATAAATAACTTTGATTTTGGATTCATCGATATTATATTTATCCATAAATGTATCCTTGATTTTCTCATTTACCGCTATATACCTGTCTAATGAGTGAATTCCCTCAGTGTTATAATATTCAATCCAACCGTATTTAGTATCATATACATCCTGCGCTACAATTAGCTGATCTGCAAATACGTCTCTGAATTGTAATAAATTATCCTCTAACCATGGAGAATTGTTACATAACCAAACAACATCAGGCTCGTAAATTGTTTTTAATACATTTAACACTTGAAGGTAATCACTAAACTCAACAAGCTCACGTAAATCTATATTAAATAAACATAATCCATCCAATTGATAATTAAGAGAACCTTGTGCTTTACTATGCCTTTCCGTAGTAATTACGCAAAAATCATATTTGTCTTTTAATGCCCTCATTACTTCAATAGTATTTCTTTCAACTCCGCCAACAGCCATAAAAATAGGCATTACAAATATAAGTTTTTTAGTTTTATTATATTTTTTTGTAATTAACGGAGTTGCGGATTGTGGGATCGAATTATCACCGGTCATTATAAAACTTTCATATTCAATCCGGGCATTTTTTATTAATCCGTTAATATCAATGACTGTTTCACAATCATTAACTCCCGGTAATCTTAATAACCTACCACACAAACTCTGATTACCTTTTTGTATTGTATCAAGGTCCTTACAAGTTGTAACATTATAAATAATAGAATCCTCTATACATGATGTTCCAATCAAAGGATAATCATCTAATGTTCCCGAAACTACTACATAATCTATATTTCTCCATATTAAAGATAAAACTGCCTGGAAAAATTGATTCGGGTCCATCGGTTTGTTCTTAGGATTATATACATACTTGTATTCTGTTTTTTTATCAAAAGAATTAACAAAACTTACATTATCACTTAACAAAAAACATTTATCTTTATATTTATTTATCAGTGAGTCGTCCGACCAACAAACCTTTATTTGAATTGTTTTTGATTTGTCTTCATGTTTTGTATTCCTTTTAAATAAGTTAAATAATAAATCCATCTACAACTCCTAAATTATTCTATAACATAGTCAATAAAATGACTTCTTAACTGTTCATCATCAAGCAAAATCTCTTCGGGTTTCTTTACTCCACACTTCTTCTTAGCCGAAATATAAAGCAAAATCATCCAAAATACTTTGTCATTCCCCTGTAAATTCAATGATTCTGCCAATTCAACTATACTTACGTTATCGTCCTCCTCTCTGAATATCTTTCCGCCAAAAAATCTATTAATATTAGCGGCCCAAATCCATGCAATCTCAAATAACATCCATTTTCGATTAGAAGATATTGTATTAGTACTATGTACTCTATAATACATCAATGGTTCTTCAATCATTTTACACTCTGTAACTTCCGCAGCCCTAAGTGCAAAATCCCAGTCATGAACAAATCTCAGATTTCTCATTCCACCAATCTCTTCATATAATGAACGTTCAAACAAAAAATTACTTGTCGTCGATGTAAAATTACTTATTAACAGATTTAAATCAAAATCATTTGTCATCTTATATGATAGATTAGCATTTTTTATCTGCCACGGCTCCATATTATGCCATCCTTCTTTTACGCCAAGTTTATTTCCATCCGAATCAATAACTTGAATATAAGAACATGCAAATCTGACTTTGCTTTCTTTTTTAATACTGTCGATCATAATTCTAAATCTATCATATGAATAATAGTCATCAGAATTAAGTATTGCAATGTATTTTCCTTTTGATAACTCAATTCCTCTGTTTATAGCATTATGGGCACCGGCATTTTCCTGAACAACTAAGGTTATTCTATCATCTTTATATTCTTTTATTATCTCGACAGAATTATCTTTAGAACCATCATCTACAATAATCAATTCAAGATTTCTGTAGCTTTGTCCTAATACACTATCTATCGCTATCTTGATATATTTTTCATGATTATAACTAGGAATAATTACTGATAGTAGTGGCTCATCAATATTAAATAACTTACTGTTAATCCCTTTTAATGTATTATTATTTAGCTCTGTAAAATCTTTCTTTATTATATCTTTTCCATTAGCATTTAAACATTCACAAAATACGCTTCCATTATCTAACGGAACACCATCTACATATTTTGTATAAAGTATATCAACTAAACAACCAAATTCCTTTGCTGAAAGAGGTTTTTCTTCTATTTCGTAAATATATGGGGTTTCAAACAAAACATCCTTGCCAACTGTATCAATTCGCACTTTATCCCCATACATTGGCATAATAACCTTGTTATATGATTCAGCTAGAGAAGCTAAATCTTTTTCTTTTAATTGTATAACTATTCTTCGGTCCTGGTATACACTCTCTTTATAACTTCTTCCAATCGCTAGTTCTTCAGCAATTCTTTGTTGTATCCTGTCTTCTATCATCTTGCTGACATCAAGATACATATCAATCTTAATTTGATAAGACTTAGTTGGATCAAATCCAGTAACAAATACTTGAGGATCGCTACATTTTGAAAAGTCTAATTTGTTGTTGCTCTCGCCATTGGTTTCTATATTATCAATTTTATCTCCATTAGAATAAATGTTTAACTCTTTTAAAACACAAGGCGAATCTAGCGGATCAATACGTAATGTGGTTATTTGTCCAAAATCCTTCTCTACAACTATATGTCCGCTATCAACATTGTATTTATATGATGCTTCTTCGTAAAAATCATTATTACCCGAATAGAATATCTGAAAAATTCCTTTATTAAGAAACATGTACGCTGCCTCAGCCAACACACTCTGCTTCATCATTTTAGATTCAATAATTCTATTTCCTATTCCCATGTACAGGTACAATTGAAATATTAATTGATATAAAGCTGAACACTCTATTCTGTCTTTATTGTTATCTGTTTCATCGATTAGTCTTTCTAGTTCTTCAATTCTTTGTTTTGATCTATTAATCCATTCAAGTATATCATTACCTATATTCGATTCTTTCTCACCATAAGCATCTGATATTTTATGAAGGAAAATATCAAACTCTTTTATCGGAGGAATCATAGGGTTAGTCATAATTTCCGGATGTAATTGACCAAATACAACTAATTGATCACCTGCCGAAAACTGTCTGTTACAAAATTTTTCAACACTGTCATAAATATGATGATGCCATGCTACTATATCCGGATCATAATAAATCTTCACTCCGTTTTTATGAATTCTATAACCCAATTCAATATCTTCAAACCCATATCTATCAAATGTCAAATCAAAATAGTAGTCCAAATTATCCAATGCCTTCTTGGGAACACTAATATTTGAAGTATAAAAATGCCTAAAATCAACTATTGAATACGGTGGTAATCCTGCAAAACCAAACTGTTCACAACCAATATTTGTTATATGATGCATAAGATGGTTTAATTTAATTTCATCATGCCATTCAATTCTTCCTAATGTACAATAATCATCACCATGCTTTAGATAGTTTTCATAATGTTTGTCTATAAAATTGTAATCAGGGAAAATGTCGTCTCCTGTAAATATAACTAATTCACCCGAAGCCATTTCCAACGCTTTATTTCTTGCCTTACCAGCGCCACCATGCTCATTATTTATAATATGTATAGGTAACTCATTCTCATATTTTCTAATAATATCCACTGTCTTATCACCAGATGCATCATCAGAACATATTATTTCAAAAGTGTAATGTGATTTTTCTTTTACAACTTTCCATTTATCCAGAACAGCGCCTATAACATCTTCTCTATTATATGTAGCAAAAATAACACTTACATTAACCATAACAGTCTCTCCAATAATATATATTACTAATTAATAACTACATCATATGTAGTATTGACAATCTTATCATCAAGAACTACATATATATGGTATTTTCCGCTAGACAATTTCCAACTAATATATGACACAAAACCTGCATTTCTCAAATTATTTGACATATATAAATATTTGAGATCATACCTTTGTTCAACCTCTGTTTCTACTATGTACTGCTCATCACTTTCACTAACCAGTAATAGTTTTACTGCTCCCGTCACCTTCTTATCTTTGAAAAATGCCCAGCCAATGACATTGATACAATCTCCATAATTAATTGCATCTATTCCATATAATAAACCTTTATATTCAGCGCCACTCAAGGTTGGTTCAAGGCCGCCTAAATCATATTTTTTCTCTAATAACTTAGGCTCTTGAATTTCGCCTTTTTTACTCATATCAAAAGAAAAGTCTCCCCTATCCCTTACAAGATTAGGATTGTAACATGGATCATATCCGCCTTTGAATTTCGGATGCATTTCATATAACTTCGCCATCTCACGAAGCTGCCGCTTATGTTTTTCTTTTGATTTCTCATCATAACCGCGGCTGATTGATTCGTGATGTATCATTCTTACATCATTTCTCAATACATTGTGATATCCCTTTTCTAAAAGTTTGAAACACAACTCTACATCATTGTATGCAACGGGAAGGTCTTCTTCAAAACCTCCAACCTCATCAAACTTCTCTTTAGATATCATCAGACATGCACCGGTAACTATTGAGAAATTATAATCAACAATGTTTCTTCCCCAATACAGGTTAATATCATCATCTATCTGATGAAAAGCATGTCCCGGTCCTATCGGAAGATTAAGCACTCCACAATGCTGAATAAGATTATCCTTAGGATAAATGAGCCTTGCTCCGACTGCACCTGTATGCGGCACCTGTGCCTGACCCAATAATCTGGATAACCACTCTTCTCCTCTTATTTCTATATCATCATTTAAAAACAGAAGATAATCTCCCAAAGCAAGAGAAGCGCCAATATTACACATAGCCGAGAAATTAAATTCCATCGGACGATACTCGTAATGTGCATTGTAATTCTTGCACAGCTCTTCATAAAGCTTCTTGTTCTCATCATTACTGCCATTATCTACGAGTATGATTTCATAATTATCATACTTTGTAACTTCCGCCAGAGATTTGAAACATTGCAAAAGTACATTATAATTATCTTTTGATGGTATTACGATACTTACTTTCGGATTGTTCATCGGCTCATATACCACACGGAACTGTGCTACATTCTCTATCCATTCAAGATGTCCTGAAAGTCCACGTCTTTGTAGAGCCTCTTCCTTAGCTTTCTTTGTCGATTCAACAATATACGGCTTAGCCGTCATAGAACTTGCCGTAGATTCCTTACGTTCTCTCCAGTGATACAGAATCTTTGGCACATGACCGATTCTATCAGTCTTTTCCATAAGTCGAAGAACCAAATCATAATCCTGCGATCCCTCAAATCCAACTCTAAGACCACCAAGTTCATCTATCAAGGTCTTTCTGAAAACAGAAAAATGACAAGTATACATCAGTGACATAAATGTATCCGGTGACCAGTCAGGCTTAAAAAACGGATCTTTTCTTTTCTTTCCGTCCTCTGACAGTTTATCTTCGTCACTGTAAATGAAATCATATTCACGGTTTTCATTTAATTTCTTAGCCATCTCATATAAAGCATTGATAGAAAGCACATCATCACAATCCATAAGTCCTATGAACTCTCCTGTAGCTGCTTCTATTCCTGTATTGGTTGCTCTTGATATATGACCGTTTTCTTCTCTATAGATAACCTTAATCTTATCTGTGTTCTCGTATTTCTTTAATGTCTTACCTACCTGCTCCTGTGTAGAACAATCATCAACCAACACCAGTTCCCAGTTTTTATAAGTCTGATTCCTTACAGATTCTATACATTCCGTAAGCATATCACTTCTTACATTATAAACAGGCACAACAACAGAAATAAGAGGATTATACGAAAGCTCTGTCACTGCTGACAGATTCTTTTCATTCTCCTCCATCCACATTTCGTATTGATTTCTTCTATTAAGATATACATGCGTCTTATACATGAAAGAGCGTATTCCCTCTCTTTTAAGACACTTTAAACCATCCCTTATTAACGCTGTAGTCATTATAATATTACCTCTATGTTGTATGTTTTTCGTCTCAGTCAATTGTATTACTTATCGTCCGTATTATGAATTCTTTTATATTCATCCCTGTTATTCTTCTCGTCAATACCAAGTTGTTGAACCAAATCTCTTACTTTATTCTCCAGAACAGATATTTCTATCGTCATCATAAACACCTTAAGCAGCAGTATTCCTATTATTACCAGAAATATAAGATTGGCAGCAGACATCACTCCCAGCATTTCTGTAGCCCAATATGCAATAGACGGAAAAACTGCAAGTACAATGAAAATGATCGAAAGCACTATCCAAAAAAGTGCGTACTCTATCTGCATCTTGGAAAATCTTATCTTTCTGATAATATATCCAAGAGCCAACACCGATAATGTTATCAAAAGTATTCTAAGTGTTACAGACATATTATATACCTCTCATTATTGTCCACGTTTCATAACAACATGCCTCGAATCTCGTTTCCTGAAATTCTGTATAAACAAAATCGAAGCAAGCATACGGAACATATACATTGCAGACTGACTCCAGTTAAGATAACTTGCTCCGCTTATACGCTCGTCCATCTCAACCTGCACCTCAGCAATTGAAGCACCATTTTTAAGCAGATAAGAAATTGTATCCGGTTCAGGCCCGTAATTGATATTAACCGCAAATTCCTTGATCATCGCACGATTAAACATCCTCATTCCCGATGTAGGATCAGCTATACGCTTACCTGTTGTAAGTTTAATAGCTACAGTTAAAATTCTTGCACCTAACATTCGAAAAGTCTTATCTTTTTTTCTTTTGATGAATCTGGAGCCTATTACTATATCATATCCCTCATCAAGCTTCTTCAACATACTCTCAATATACTCAGGTCTGTGCTGACCATCAGCATCGAATTGCAGGGCACAGTCATAGCCTCGCGAATATGCATACTTAAGTCCTGTTTGAAATGCTCCCGCCAATCCTATGTTAGTAGGCAGGTCAATAATCTCAAAACCTTCGCGATGGCATCTTCTTGAAGTATGATCAGTTGAACCATCATTGATTATTATATAATCATATTCAGGATATTCCTTCTTAATAGCATTCACAACATTAACTATATTATCTTCTTCATTATAAGCCGGTATAATCATCAGCAGACGCATACGCTAGCCTCCTTAAATAGTCCAATCGTTCCCCGATTATACATAAAAGTCATTGTATCACAAATAAATATATTTTACAACCGATACGACTCCTTGTCCCTACTCCGTCCTATACGCCCACAGCTTATTCATAAAGAAGTTGACAGGCACATCTATTATAAGATTTAATAACGGAGCAATGAGCGGTGAAAAATGCAACAATTCAACTTCTATGTAAATAAGCACATTATTCAATAATATTCCTGTAAATGAATATGCTATATACGTCTTAATTAACGTCTTCCACGGATTTCTCTCCTTACCTTCCTCTTTCTTAAAAACAAGTGTACTGTTGATAAGATAAGATATAAATACCGTTATTATAAATGCAGCAGTCTGTGATATCTGAAGTGCAAGAGTTTCGCTACCTAGAGGTTTCCTAAGAGCAAAATATCCACCTTCTGTTATCAGATAGCTGAGCACTGTATTAAGCACACCGACCATTCCAAACTTTACAAATTGTATCCATCCGTCAAAGGCCTCATCGGTCAATTCTTTTCCAATTATCTTGTAAAGAACGGTTAAAACCGCATGTGCAATTGTGACGATTATATTCCATAATAACATTCCAATAGCTTTTATCATTTTAATAATTATCCTCTTATTATACTTTATTACTTTTTTCACTTTCCCCATATACACCTGACATGATCTTCGCTATCCAATCAGGCCAGAATCTGCAAAACATCTCATAGTCCTCTTTTCTTCTCATATTCTCCATTATAGTGGCAGAAGTTTCACTCTCTTCGTGAATCCTATGTGACATAAGCAGCTTATTAATATATACAAATCTTCCTTCCTTTTTGCTGAGCCATTCCCAAATCTCCCAATCAAGATTACTTCGAAAATGCTCTCTGAAAAGATTTGTCCTGTTTTCCTTCTCAAGTAAAGCATCCAGTTCTTTTTTATTGTAAGTCACCGAAGGACAACATATTGCATTTCCAAATCTTATAACAGCCCTTTTTCTCCATTTTTTATAACTGCTGTCAATATTTCTTAACGGAACCAGCAGAAATCGTTTAATGTAAAGATTAAGGCCACCTATGCATTCTTTTCCATTTCTCATCTCAGAATAGTCAGTAAATGCGATTAACACCTTCCTGTTTCTTTCCATATAGTCCAATATGCATCTGACATATTCAGGGTGATATACATCGTCCTGATGGGCAATTGTTATATACTCGGTATCCGCCAAGGAATAAGCATAATTCCAATCAGCAGCTATACCTGATATACCATCCCTTACACAGTACTCTATATCATACTTTTCACACATCGACTCAAGATATTTACAAGGCGTCGATGTTGCAAGTTTTATTACACTCTTTGTCTTTTGATGCTTTAAGGACTTAATGCATTCCTCTAAGTACGGGCTCTCCTTATATGCACAAATAACAAAAGTATGTTTAATGTTTTCATTTTCCATATCAAGACTCCTCACCAGTGTCTTTGGGGCATTATACTTTGAAAGTCCAAGAAGCCAAGCCCACAGGGCGACAGATGAGCTTAGCATAGTCGTTTACTATATATAAGCTACAACCACCTGCAATAGAGCAATCATCTGCGAACTCAACATGATATATACAATTCCGTTCGCACGCTCTTTGCTGACATTTATCATTTTAGTAGATAAAGCAGACAATACCAATGGCAGAAATGTGATAAAATATCTGCCCTGTATTCCCCATATAGTTGAATCTTCGGTTGATGTAAATGCCAGAAGCATCGCAAGCATAACAAGCAATGTAGTTACGGCTGAAATTCCCAAAGATATTATTCTATACAATTTATCCTTAGGCGGTCTTTCATTTTCGACATGTACCAAAAGCAACAATCCGATTACTACAGGCAGGATAAAAATCCAGGATATTTTAACATTGTGCCATCCCAGAACTCCTCCAAACAATCCAAGCATGTACGTTCCACCATGTTTCATAATTGTCCGCCAGAAAGTATAAATGACTGCCGCCGGATGCTTTAACACATATGATAATGAATAATTACTTCCGTCAGACAAGGTTTCTCCGGCAAAAATAGATGTAAGCGTCGGGTAGAATCTCCATAATACCACTCCCACCACCACAACAATCACACCTGCAAATATTAAAGTCCTGTTTAATACTTTTTTATTATTTGTCTTCTTAATGTGTTTTTTGTTATATATTAAAAACATGAGCAAAAGCAACGGTGTGTATACTCCACCTTTAACAGTTGCAATAAACAATGCCGTTACAACTAAAAGCACAATATATATTTTGGTGTTCTTGTTATTTTTTTCCTGCTTCCCATAAGCCAGATTAAAGCACAATGAAATGAACAGTAGCATAAATGCATTTATAACCGAATCATATGATGCAGATGCACCCTGCTGTAAAGCAATAAGAGATAACCCCACCATTGAAAGCAAGGAATTACAAAACGGAATTATTCTTATAGCAACCCACACTATTAGCGCATAAACAATAAGCGAGAATATTCTTGCTAACTGATATGTCATAATTCCTGACAATCCAAACACGCGGCCTGTGATTATTCCAAGCGCTGCCGGAAGATATACTATATCCGGCACCTGATTACCGGAATCCACATAAGCTACTCTTATAAGTCCGGTATTATCAGGTTTGTCAAACGAGTCATGCAATAACTGATAATACGAATTGGATTCCACATCATTTGCAAGAAGATCAGATGTAATAACATCACACTCGCGCTTTAATACAGTTCCATACTGAGGCTCCTTATCGGCTCTCATTATAATGTTAGACAGATTATAAGCCGTATCCATATGCCAGGGTTCATCAGGAACACCATATACCGGAATCACCCACTGCACTGCCATTCCTATGAGCATAGCAGCTACAAAGAACCATTTTTCCGGTGCATAATGTTTTACCACTATCAAAACATATAATATAGCCATTGATGCCATCAGCCATATACAGATAAACCAGAACAGTCCTGAAATATCAGATAACCTTCCATACCTCATTCTATATATAATGTTAGTGTGATCGTCACCATTTCCGTTAAAAGCGGTAGTTGTTCCCGGTTTTGTATTAGCAGTAAGAATAAGTTCTCCGTCCAATTCCGTTTCAAGCGTCATTATAACCCTAAGCATCGCGCCTTCAGTCTTTTCAGGCATATCCTTAAGCTTATAGACCTTCTTCTTTTTCTTATTGTTATAGAACGAAGTCAGCGCTCCTGTTTTCTTGTAATAAGTTTTTCCGTTATCAAGACCGACAACTTCTACCATGAGATTGCTATTTGAAAGAGAACCGTTAACTGCTCCTTCTATCTGTAGTTTCTTAAGATCCGGAACATTACAGACAAAATCCTGATAAATCACCGGATTATCCTTAGAAAGCACAATCTGTCCGTTATCCTTATGTGTAGCCATAAGAGTATATTTTATTCTTGTATCACCGCCATACTCCACCTGCGATTTGTATATAAGCATACACAAAATAGCTAGGATTAATAACTGCAACATAATAGATATGATGTTTTTAGATTTTTTATTGTTTTTATCTGTCATTATTTTCTACCAAGCCTCAAATACACATCCCGTTAATGGTATTATAATCCTTTGTCACCTGACACTACTTCAATTCGTTAATAACATTTATGATTTCTTCCACTCTGTTGGCAAATGTATGCTTACTCAGCACTATCTTCTGACCTGCTAAAGCCTTAGCATTTCTTTCTTCACCATGATTCATATAGTAGTCAATCTTTTCTTTGAGATCTTCAGGAGTGGTATAAGTCACAACACTTCCGTCCAAAAGTTCATCAAGACCGGGAACATCATCGCTAATAACAAATGCACCTGCTGAAAGGGCATCAAAAATGCGGTTTGAAATGATACCATATTCACGCATATCATCCCAGTGATCATTTAGCAATATCTTTGCATCATGATAGGCCTGTCCAACGACATTATTGTCAATATAGTCATTGACAACATATTCCTGAACCGGAAACTCCTCCCAATGTCTGCCATATACAGTAAGTTTGTATGTTGTAGGCAGTAAATCCTTAAGAATGCGACGAAATACATGTCTGCTGTTTCCGACAAACAAAAGCTCGTAAGTCTTTTCTCCGTTTTCCACACTCTTCATAACTGCCGGGTCCGTACATTGCTGAAGAACTCCGCTTGGAACACTTATTTTATCCTTGTACATATTCTGCATATGTTCTGAAGCAAAGAATACATAATCGTACAATTCATACTCTTCAACCAATACATCAGCAGGATGGGATATGTTCCACATGATGTACTTTCGTCCGTCATTATATCCCGGATAGAATTTTCTAAGACCTCGTAAAACAATCACATACTTCGCTGTACTCTTATTATACCACTTCTCTCTTGAAAGTATGTTAGCCTTATAACCCTGTTTTTCAAATTCTTTTTTGAGTGCAAGTGCATAGTGATAATCTCCCCAGAATTTTGTGGTATCATTATCAGGCATTGCTCCCAATATATCAATTTCTTTATCACACAGTTCTTTATCACAGAGAGTTCTAAGATAATCTTTAATTCTATCTACTTTATCATCAATCTCACTGTCAATAATCACTATGTCACCCTTGCATTTTTTAATGGCAGAAATATCGTAGTCAGGATCAAGACACAACACCACATCTGTTGCTACACCTATATTGTATTCCTTATCCTTTTCCCTTGATTGAAGCTTTACAATGTAGCCATTTTCCAAGAGTGTATTTTTTATCTTTGTAACACGTTCTTCGTCAACATCTTTTGAAGTTACTATTTTGACAGTCAGTTTATCTTCTGTATAAAACAAATGATTGTTAATCTTATCATCAAATATTGCATCACTTAATAATTTCTGCCATTTTCCCCTAAATACATCCACATCATTCTGTGGTACATCATTTTGAGAAGCATAATATATATCTGAATCGCAATAATACGCAAGACAGTCGTCACAATAATAGTTGTCAAATCCATTCTTTGATAACTTAAGACAAAAATCAATATCCCAGTAACTATCCAAATACTTTGTATCAAAGCCTTCAACGCTTTCAAATGCTTTACGTGAAACGAGCATAAGCTTACCTGACACTGCAGCACATTTATAATTCTTTTCATCAGAAACACGAATAGTTCTATCGATTGGCTGAATAAAATAACTCTTATTAACTGTTTTATCCTTAAATGAAACCCCTGCATGCATAACTTTCCATGAAGTGTCCTTGCCTTCGTAGTTTTCAGGAATCTTCGGATATATAAGTCTTGCTCCGACAGCT
The DNA here is from genome assembly GCA_902793335.1 of uncultured Lachnospiraceae bacterium. Classification (GTDB taxonomy): domain Bacteria; phylum Bacillota; class Clostridia; order Lachnospirales; family Lachnospiraceae; genus CAG-590. Next base: position 49,880 of record CADBCZ010000007.1, on the reverse strand, counting down.
CCGATATGTTCACTTAAAAAAGCTGTCTTTAACAATTCATCAAGCCAGCCATCAGTTATCTTAAGATTATTATCCATAAACAGAAGATAATCACCTTCCGTTTCTTTAACCGCTTCATTATATATCTCAGATATACTTTCATTATCAGCAGTCTCAACCAATCTTATGTTAATCTCATTATCAAATTTTCCAATATACGCACGAGAAGCTTCGTCAGCTCTCTTAGTAGCGATAACAACCTCATAGTTATCATAAGACTGACAATCTCTCAACGAATGTAACAAATTATCTAATTTTCCGGATACATTTTCCGAGTATATAATGATAGAGACAGAGGGGCTTGCTTTCGAATCATCCGGACTAAACCTGTTGTCCTTATAATTAAGCTTCTTTTGTTTTTCCTCTGCCTTCAATTGTGAATGTATCTTTTCTGCCTTTAGCGATTGCACAAACGGCAATTTAAGAATACTATTTTTTATATTCATTTCATAAACTCCGCATATTCCTCTAAAACTTCTTTAGGGTCACCAATACGTTTGATTTCTCCATCATGCATCCACATAACCCTGTCACAAAGCTCTAACAATGTCTGTTCATTATGTGAAACAATTACAACCGTTCTGTCCTTATTAGAAATCAGCTCTTTCATCTTACGATAACTCTTCTTTTTAAACTTTGCATCACCTACAGATAACACCTCATCGATAAGCATAATTTCTGTCTGCAAAACAGCAGTGATCGAAAATGCCAGCTTAGAGTACATACCGCTTGAATATGTCTTGACCGGTTTGTCAATGAATTTTCCTAGTTCGGCAAATTCGATAATGTCAGGCATCTTTTCACGTATCTCTTCTTCTGAAAAACCAAGAAGCATTCCGGAAAGAAGAATATTCTCCCGACCTGTTATCTCCTTTTGAAATCCCACACCGATTGAAAGCAGTGAAACAGAATTGCCCTTAAGATCAATAGAACCCTTATCAGCGCAGAATATTCCAGCCAAAGCTTTGAGCATTGTCGACTTTCCACTTCCGTTCTTACCAATAATTCCGAGAATTTCTCCTCTTCTGACAGTATATGAAACACCTCTTACTGCCTGAAACTCCTCAACATGAGCCTTCTTTAACTTCAACAGACTCTTCTTGATGGAATATGCCTGAATATCTTTGTAACCAATCCATAAATCCTTGACTTCTATTGCGATTTCCTCTGACAGGGACTTGTTATTACTGTTATCAGTTTCAGTTTTTTTTATGACATCTGTATTATTACTCATCTTCTCACCTAAATAATTATTATCCTTTCGAGACACTAATATAATTAAATAACCTTAGCATATGTATTCTCATTCTTATATATTGTTTTAATTCCTATTATTGAGAATATAAGTGAAATAACTGTCCATATAAGCAGCCATATCCAATGTGGTGCTTTATCATATAAAACAACATTACGCATATCTGTTATAAGCAACGCCATTGGATTGCCGTGAAGAATTATCTTTGCAATCAACGGATGATCAGGTCCGAGTCTAGTCTCTATGCTATAAAAAATACCTGTCATATAAAGCAACAGCTTCATTGCTATATTGATAACATTTCCCAAATCCTCAATAAACACACCAAAGTGCATCAGGTTGATTGAAACTGCAAATGTCACCAATACCATAACCAATAATATCGGAATAAAACAAATCAAATGTGAAGATAACGGGACTTTTGTAGCAATCATCATAATAACAACTATAACCCATGATATTGCCATTTTAAATCCATTGATCATCATATTAGAGACAAGCAGTACAAACTTAGGAATATAAACCCTCGCAACAATGCTCTTATTTCTCTTAATCATTCTTACGCTCTGAACAACATTCTTGTTAAAGAACGCCCACATAGTTTGTCCGATAAAAAGGAAAGTCGTAAAGTACTCCTCTTTAGCTTTAAAAACGACACCAAATATGAGGTAATATATCATCATCGTGAAGAGAGGATCCAACACCCACCATATCCAGTTCAGATATGAGTTTGCAACCTCAGTCTTAAGCTCAGACTTAGCAGCTCTCACCTCATATTTATAGTATTTTTTCAAATCATTCCAAAAGCGTGTCATTAAAAACACCTCCAAATCAATATCCGCTACATAATAACACATTATAATATATGTGTCAAAAAACAAACAATCTGTTTGCATGAAAAAGCGTACATCCACAATGATGTACGCTAAACATATTCACATTCTGTTATTACACTCTTAATACTTATACACAGTCACTGTCTTAGAGCCAAATGCTAATGCATCTTCATGAGTTGCAAAGAATATATCTATATGATTACCACAAACTCCGCTTCCTCTGTCTTCAACCGTATATACAACTCCATCAATAACAACCTGTGTTCCAAATGGAAGAACACTTGTATCTGCCGCAATCGTTCTACCTTGTGTAGGTGTTGTTCCACTAGCTGTCTTATTATGTCCTCCGCTACACTTCTTACATCCACAATATGCTGTAATATAAAACTTGCCAAGCGATTCACCTGACTCTGTTGCAGTTACCGGTGTAGTCTTAGCACCCTCATAGCTTGATGAAGAATCACTCTTAGAAGATGTTGTTGAACTCGATGCCGTCTGCGTTGCTTGCGCCGCCTGCTGCTGTTTAAGTCTTTCTGCCTCTGCTGCTGCCTCAGCCGCTGCGCGTTCTGCCTCCAGGCGTTCTTCTTCTCTTCTCTGAAGTTCCTCTGCAGATACAGCAAGAGTATATAATCTATCAACCTCTATATAATCTTTTGAAACATATCCAACCTGTCCATCATCTAACATCACTGTAAGCCAGTTAATATCTTTTTGAGCAGCTTTTTCCCCGGCATACTCTGTCGTCTCCGATTTTTCCTTTATTGCCTGCTCTGTTGTTTCCTCTGTACCGTTTCCAACATTTTCCTCGGTATTATCCACTACAATACTTTCCGATGTTTCCTCTGTAATACCTTCAGTAGTTACTTCTGTATTATTCTCTGTAGTTACTTCTATATTATTCTCTGTAGTCGCTTCTGTGCTATTTTCAATAGCTTCTTCTGTTGTATTCTCAACAAATTTTTCCGTTTTATCAGATTCATCCTCTTTTGCTTCCTCGATAATCGAAACAGAATCACCTTTATCTAATACCTTAAGTATGTCTGATTCTACCGAACGCTCTTTACGAATATTAATTCCATCTTCTTTGGCAGTTCCCAAAATCGTAACATAATCTTTAGCAAATGCCTCCGCAATCTTACCGGTCAAAATATATTCTGTAAGAACGTAGCCTTCAACATCACCTGATTTAATCTTAGTCCATTCACCTTCTCTGCCTTCAACTGTAGCAATTGAACCTTTTGACATAGAACCTACAAATTCTGCATCTGCACTCGGATCTTTTCTGACATTCAAAGTTTCATCTACATTCGCAATACATCTGTCTTCGAATTCACTTTTCACAGTTTCATCAGATACCTCAGCTACCACTTTATCATTTGTATTGTCATTTACGTTATCAGTATCATCTGTAGCTTTTCCCGATGAATCCACATTCTCTGCCGATACACTCTCTATAACAGCATCAGCCGGGGTGTCATCAGCATTAACAGTTGTTTCCTCAGAAATCTCAGTTGCCACTTCATCCGCCTCTGTAGTTGCTTCCATCGTTGCCACTTCTTCCGAAACTGCTACAACAGCTTCAGTAGATGATGTAATTTCCGACTCTGTAACTTCATTATTACCAAATAATGCTTCCTTAACACTTATCTTCTTATTAGCACCGGCTGTTTTCTTAGCCTCCTTATCATTACCTGATAATGCAACAACTGTAAAAAGCAGTGCAAATACGATCAATGCACAAAAAACAATCTGAACGTTTCTTACAAAATATCTTCCATTAAATATATTCTTTTTCAAATAAAGTTTGTAGTGTTCAGCCATCACAGCTCTTCTGTTATGACGCATATTCATTTCCTCCATTAAACAACACACACGAAAATGTTACAAACTTGTTACAAAGCGTAATATATCATTTAACAAATTAAATGTCAAGTTCTCCACCTTTTTACCATATATTTACATTTCCATGTAAACAGTACTTTTTTATAAAAATCATATTCTTTTATTGATGAATATGATAAGATAGCATTACAATTTTGTGCATTATACCTTTGGGTTATACACATTTGTATCAAAAAAAATACAATTTATTTCGACACAGGAGTATAGGTATGTCTAAAATACGATTGGATAAGTATCTGGCCGACGCCGGTATAGGAAGTCGCTCACAGGTAAAAAACATAATCAGGCAGAAAATGATAATGGTAAACGGGATAATTTCGACCGTTCCCGAACAGAAAGTATCACTTACAGAAGATACAGTAACTTATAAAGGAAATGTTGTTTCTTTAACAACGTACGAATACTATATTTTAAACAAACCTGCCGGATATGTAACCGCCAGGAAAGACAATATCAATCCCACAGTAATGTCTTTGATCAAATCACCACGCAAAGATTTAGCGCCTGTCGGCAGATTGGATAAAGATACAGAAGGATTACTCCTTATAACCAATGATGGGGAACTTACTCATAAGCTTTTATCTCCAAAATACCATGTCGATAAGACTTATTACGCTGTCTTGGACAAGCAAATTGATGATCATGATATAAAATGTTTATCTGACGGTATCGAAATACACGATGATGAGCCCTTTACAGCCATGCCTGCTGTTGTCAAATGCTTAGATAATCCTCTTTCTTTTGATTCATCCTACTATAACGAACAATTTCCTTTCTTATCGGAAGACATTAACCTTGCAGGCTACAACGACCACGAGCAATTTTGCTTCGTCTTGATAACAATACAGGAGGGAAAATATCACCAGGTCAAACGTATGTTTAAAGCCGTCGAAGCAAATGTACTTTATTTAAGACGCATTTCTTTTGGAAAACTCAAAATACCAAACGACCTTCGAACAGGCGAGTGTAAACAACTCTTACATGAAGATATAATCCCTCTTTTGCACTTTACCGATTTAAAGTGTTGACACACAAAGTACAACATATTAAAATACTATTTATTCAAATCAATTTAGTTAATGAATTAATATAACAGGGGGATATCTGGATGAACAACAATCAACTATGTATCGGATTCATCGGTCTTGGACTTATAGGAGGCTCTATAGCAAAATCAATCAGAAGGGTTTTCCCGGATACGGAAATATTAGGCTTTGACGTTGATCAACAAGCATTGTCTCTTGCACTGTCCGAAAAAACATTAACCAAAATCGTCACATCAATTGAGGCTATGAAAGACTGTGACTACATTTTTCTATGCGCTCCGGTACATTATAATATTGCATATCTTCCTATTATAAAGGGGATCATTCACAACGATTGTATTCTAACTGATGTTGGTAGTGTGAAAAGCGATATTTACAAAGCTATCCACGAATACCATTTAGAAGATTATTTCATTGGCGGACATCCTATGGTAGGCTCTGAACGTAGCGGATTTGATGCAGCGAATGACAGGCTGATTGAAAATGCCTATTATTTTGTGACACCTTCTGCCACCGTTGACAATGATAAAGTCGAAAACTTCAGAATGCTTTTGGAAGACCTGGGCTCAATTCCAATCGTCTATAGTCCTGAAGAACACGACGAGATTACTGCCTACATCAGTCACATTCCTCATGTCATCGCCTCATCACTTGTTAATCTTGTAGCTGACAAAGAGGATGAAAACGGAATACTCAAACAACTTGCTGCAGGAGGATTTAAGGATATTACCAGAATAGCATCTTCTAATCCTGTTGTCTGGGAGCATATCCTGCTTAGCAATCCTAAAAATGTTGTATCAGGTCTGCGAAAATTCAATGATGAAATCAATGATATGATTACCTATATAGAAACCGAAGATGCAAGAAACATATACAATTTCTTTGATACGGCTAAGGACTACAGAAATTCCGTTCCCGATCATCCTACCGGTGTTATAAGAATGAATTACGATGTCTATCTTGATATTCCGGATGAACCAAATGCTCTTGCCACTGCCGTATCTCATGTTGGTAATGCAGGAATCAATCTTAAAAATATCGGTATAACACATAACCGTGAAGATAATGAGGGTGTATTACGCTTATCTTTCTATGATAATGACAGTGCAATAACCGCTGCAGAACTATTAAAGAGTTTAAATTATCAGATTTACGAAAGATAATGTCACCAATTATCATCATCACATTTTTTCAGATATTACAAACTCTATTTTTCAATACATACAGCAACATATTGCACATATAAGCTATAACAATGCGAGTATACTATCACATTTTTTATCAATTTTCCAGAACTATACTAAGAGGAGAAACAAATGAAAATATCACATTTATCAAACCTACATGGTGAAATCAATATTCCAGGAGATAAATCCATCTCACACAGAAGTATCATGTTAGGGGCACTCGCCTCAGGAACTACTGAAGTTTCCGGTTTTCTTCAAGGAGCAGATTGTCTGTCATCCATAGCCTGCTTCAAAAAACTGGGAATAGAGATTGAAAACAATTGCAAAACTAACATCGTCAAAATCCATGGAAAAGGATTACATGGTTTAACAGCACCAAAAGAAGTTTTAGATGTAGGCAATAGCGGGACTACCACAAGACTCATGTCCGGAATACTGGCTGCACAATCATTTCCTTCAAAAGTTGATGGCGATGCATCAATAAGAAAACGCCCCATGGGTAGAATAATCACTCCTTTATCAGAGATGGGGGCATCTTTCGAATGTCTTTCCAATGACAAATGTGCCCCATATATCATACACGGAGGAAATCTTCATGGAATTAACTATAATTCACCTGTTGCATCTGCCCAGGTTAAATCTTCAATCTTATTGGCAGGATTGTATGCAGAAGGTTCTACCACAGTAACGGAACCTGCTCTTTCGAGAAATCATACAGAATTAATGTTTGAATCTTTCGGGGTAGATATTAAGGTTACTAATTCAGGTAAGACTGTAACCGTTAACTCAGGCAACAAACTGATGGCTCAACACATCCATGTACCGGGAGATATTTCCTCTGCCGCATATTTCATAGCAGCAGGACTTATTACCCCTAATTCAGAGATTACTATCAAGAATGTAGGAATCAATCCAACAAGAGACGGAATACTTACAGTATGTAAGATGATGGGAGCTGATATCAAATATTCAAATATTAAAGACGACATTGGAGAACCTGTTGCCGATATCACTGTTTCAACAACAACACTCCACGGATGTACTATAGAAGGCGATATTATACCGAAATTGATAGATGAAATACCTATTATAGCTATAATGGCTGCTTTTGCCGAAGGTACTACTATAATAAAAGATGCACAGGAATTAAAGGTTAAAGAATCCAACAGAATTGACGTTATGTCAACCAACCTAAAGTTAATGGGCTGTGATATAGAACCTACAGAAGACGGAATGATCATTAACGGTGGCAAGCCTCTTCACGGTGCTGTAATAGATTCCAAACTAGATCACAGAATAGCTATGAGTTTTGCAATAGCCGGTGGTTTAGCCGATGGTGATACAGAAATAACAGGTGCCGAGTGTGTTAACATTTCGTATCCAAGCTTCTACAATGACTTATATAATCTAACCAAATAAAAAAGGCAGTTGTGAAACTCAATACGAGGGGACACCTCAAAGTTTCGCAACTGTCTTTTTAATTTATGAAAACTTTCACATCAAAGTTTACTGTATGAACATTGCATCACCGAACGAAAAGAATCTATATCTCTCCGAAACGGCTACCTCGTATGCATTAAGCATATTCTCTCTAGAAGAAAATGCTGATACAAGCATTAAAAGAGTTGATTCAGGCAAATGGAAATTCGTTATCAGGCAATCAACAACCTTGAATTTATATCCCGGATAAATGAATATGTCCGTCCAACCGCTGCCTGCTCTGACAATACCGTTCTCATCAGCCACGGATTCTAAGGTTCTTGTACTTGTAGTTCCCACAGAAATTATGCGCTTTCCATTTGCTTTAGCAGCATTTATCTTGTCCGCTTCTTCCTGCTCAACAACATAAAATTCTGAATGCATATGATGCTCTAAAATATTGTCTACTTTTACCGGACGGAAAGTTCCAAGTCCAACATGAAGTGTTACGTGTGCTATCTCCACACCCTTTTCTTTCAACTGCTCTAACAGTTCCTTTGTAAAATGCAATCCTGCAGTTGGCGCAGCAGCCGAGCCATCATTTTTCGCGTATACGGTCTGATATCTGTTTCTATCTTGTAATTTATGAGTAATATAAGGCGGAAGCGGCATCTGACCTAATTTATCAAGAAGCTCCTCCCATATCCCCTCATATTCAAAACGTATAAGTCGATTTCCCTCTTCTACAATATCTATAACTTCTCCAACCAGCAATCCATCGCCAAAGGATATTCTTGCACCGACTCTTGCCTTCTTTCCTGGTTTTACCAAAGTCTCCCATACCTTTTCTTCTCTTCTTTTTAAGAGAAGTACTTCGATCGATGCGCCGGTATCCTCCTTAACACCCATTAGCCTTGCAGGGATTACCTTAGTATCATTTATAACCAGGCAATCGCCCGGGTTTACATAATCTATAATATCATAGAAATGCTTATGTTCTATTGAGCCATCTTCTCTACCTACGATCATTAATCTTGAATCGCTTCTCTTTTCAAGCGGATCCTGAGCTATTAATTCCTGCGGTAGATCATAATTAAAATCTGACAATTGCATATTGACAATTCCTCTCTATCCTATAATCATTACTCCTATTTTGCCACCTATTTTTGTAAAAGGCAATAGTTTTTTTATTTGTTGTACCATTCTTCATTTACTGATATAATAAACATATCTTTTTTATTGGAGGAAATTAAAATGAACAATAATAATCCATACGCCGGTACTCAGACTGAGAAAAATCTTCAAGCTGCATTTTCAGGCGAGTCAGAAGCAAGAAACAAATACACTTATTTTGCATCTAAAGCAAAAAAAGAAGGTTACGAGCAGATAGCAGCTCTCTTCTTAAAAACTGCTGATAATGAGAAGGAGCATGCCAAAATGTGGTTCAAAGAGCTTAACGGCATCGGCTCTACAACAGATAATCTTGAAGCAGCCGCTAACGGAGAGAACTATGAATGGACAGACATGTATGAAGGCTTTGCAAAAACAGCTGAGGAAGAGGGATTCCCTGAATTAGCAGCAAAGTTTAGGGCTGTCGGAGAGATTGAGAAACACCACGAGGAACGCTATCGCGCACTTCTTAAGAACATCGAAATGCAGGAAGTATTTGCGAAGAGCGAAGTAAAGGTTTGGGAATGTAGAAACTGCGGACATATCGTTGTTGGAACCAACGCTCCGGAGGTTTGTCCTGTTTGTGCTCATCCACAGGCATATTTTGAGGTTCATGCAGAAAACTATTAATATAGTAATTGACATTTAACTAAATATAAAAGAGTGGCAGCTACCCGTATCAATCACCAATAGTTTGATATAAAGTCTAACCATCGGTGGTCAATACATTGTAACTGCCACTTTTTTCTTAATTAATAATTGACTTAAGATATTCTGCATCTTCCTCAGTTATTATCTTTTCATCTCCCAAATATTCTACAACAAAACCCTGATCTGTATCCTTACAAGAAAAATCCAGACAATACATATCATCAAAAGAATAAAAGAACAGATATACATCGTCCATATCATTATCAGTATCTATAGGTGACTTTAATCCCGGCTGTTCAATACTTTCTCTTATTTTCCTAATCTTTTCCGCATCAATATCATCTATTATCTTCTTGTCATCTTTCGAAAGATCATTAATGACTTCACAATAAAGCGGTGCTTTATTTCTGTAATAATCATTAATAACAGACAGCTCTGACTCCGGAACATACGGATCTGATATAAGACCCATTTGAAAAACATTTATATCAAGGTCATTTTCAATCTTTTCCATTATATTATGTTTCCCGCTATCAAACACTATCGCTCCGGCTTTTGATGTTTTGAAATTACCATGTGAAACCTGAGGATGCAATTCTGTATCACTCACATAGTGAACTCCTTGAAAATCAAAACCATTTTCGATTTCATCGTAATTGTTCAAGTAAATGATCGATTCCTTCGGAAGATCGGACAACTCAGCTTTATAGTCATGTTTCTGTTTAAGATTCATTGCACCTAAAAGCGCAATAGGACCTATTCCCTGAATAATACCCCAGATCGTAAAAACTATAGCAAATCCCTTAAATACTTTTGATACTTTTTCCTGTTTTCGCTCCTTAACCTTCCACCTGATATCGAAAATAAGACCCAGTAAAAGGATAAATAAACCGACAGCAATTACAATTAACAATATTGAAGCAACAGCCATTGCCATAAACGCCATATCAACTTACTCCTTCATTTATACATAACACAACATTCTTTCATCTATTATTAATACTATTTTTTCCATCTTATATCTCCCAATAAAGACCCGCCGTGATAGCGAGTCTTTATTTCATGAGTCAAATAAATCATTATTTATATTAATAATTAGCTTCTAAGTTCAATTCCCAAATCTTTAAGTGCCGCAAGCACCTTATCAACAGCCTTATCTACCTCTGCAGACTCAAGATTTCTGTCTTTTGCACGGAAGATAAGTGAGAATGCAACAGACTTCTTACCCTCACCGAGCTGTTCTCCTTCATAAACATCGAACAGTTCACAGCTTTCAAGAATCTTTCCTGCATTCTTAGCTATTACATGCTCAATCTGTCCAACAAATACACTCTTATCCATTATCATTGAAAGGTCTCTTGTACTTGCAGGGAATTTTGCTATACCCTCATACTTACGATCAAATGTAGCTATCATAGTAAGTACTTCCATATTGAGAACCGCAACATATGCATCAGTCTTAATATTGTAGTTGTCTCCAACCTCAGGATGAACCTGTCCTATGAAACCAAGATCAAGTTTTCCTTTCATAATCTTAGCCTGACGTCCCGGATGCAGATATGGGATATCGTTACATGGCTCACATTCAGCTCCTGCAACACCCAGCTTATCAAACAATTCAAACACAACACCCTTTAAGTCGAAGAAATCACCCTCCCCGTACATTCCAAGTGTAAGTCTCATCTTTTCTTCAGGAAGCTCTGTTATAGGAAGTGCCTTTGGAAGATAAATATTACCAAGTTCATAAAGTCTGGCAACTTTATTTCTTCTATTGTAGTTAGTAGCAAGCGAGGTAAGCATACCATTAAGCGATACTGTTCTCATAATTGAAAAGTCCTCACCCAGAGGGTTACTAATAACGATTGCCTGTCTCTCTTTAGCATCCTCAGGAAGTAATAATTTATCAAACACCTTTGGACTTTCAAAAGAGTATGTCATACCACCAGAAAAACCATTTCTCTCACAGATTTCTCTTGCCACATCATCAACCATCTGATTAAATGGTTTCTTTCCAACTGTAGCCTCTCCCTTAGGAAGCGAAACAGGAATGTTGTCATAGCCATAGAATCTTGCAACTTCCTCAGCAAGATCAGCCATACAGCCAAGATCCTGGCGAAAAGTAGGAATAGTAAGTGTATTATCTGCTTCGTTATATTTAAGCTCTAACTTCTCAAAAATCTTTAGCATATCCTCTCGAGCGATTTCAGTTCCAAGAAGTCTGTTATATCTTTCAGGCTCAAACTGAAGAACTTTCTCTTTAACAGGATTAGGATATACATCTACAACACCACCTACAACATCACCGCATCCCATTTCTTCAACCAATTGACATGCACGGTTAATTGCATCCATTGCATTATTAGGATCAAGACCCTTTGTAAACTTAAATGACGAATCTGTCTGAAGGCCGATTCTCTTTGAAGAAAGTCTGATATTAGTTCCATCAAAACATGCCGACTCAAAAAGAACTGTCTTAACCTCATCTGTTATCATGGAATTCTCTCCACCCATTATTCCTGCAATTGCAACAGGCTTTTCACCATCATTTATCATTAAGACATCTGAATCTAAATTTCTCTCCTGACCATCAAGTGTAACAAACTTATCTCCATCCTTTGCACGCTTAACAACTATCTTATTTCCAGCAATAGTTGATAAGTCAAATGCATGCATCGGCTGACCGTACTCTTCCATAACATAATTAGTTATGTCAACCAAATTATTAATTGAACGTATTCCCATTGCACGAAGTCTATCCTGCATCCACTTAGGACTTGGTCCTATCTTAATATTCTCAACTACTCTTGCACAGTAACGTTTACAGAGTTCTTCATCCTCAACTGTCACATTTATAAAATCATTAACATCTTTTTCGTTACCTGTCTCCTTAACTTCAGGTGCAATAAATGGTTTATTAAATGTAGCCGCTACTTCTCTTGCCATACCGATCATAGAGAAACAGTCAACTCTGTTAGAGGTAATCTCGTACTCGACAATCGTATCATCAAGACCTAATGCGTGAACTGCGTCATCCCCCGGCTTAACGCCCGAATCCTCTGAAAATACATATACACCATCTTCCGGTGCTTCCGGATAAAAATCTCTTGAAGATCCAAGTTCTTCAATACCACACATCATTCCATTACTCTCAACGCCACGAAGTTTTCCTTTTTTGATATCAATTCCGTCAGGATATTCCTTGTCATCCCCATGAGCTGCAGCAACTTTACCGCCATCAAGAACAAGTGGAATCACATCTCCAACCTTCACATTTTTCGCACCGGTTACAATCTGGAGCTTTTCTTTTCCAACATCAACCTGACATACAACAAGTTTGTCAGCATCCGGATGCTTCTCCATTGTATCGATTTTACCTACTACTATATTTTTAAGATTCTTATCTTTCTGTTCATAGCCTTCTACATGTGAACCTGATAATGTCATTTTATCTACAAATTCCTGTACATCCACATCAAGATCAGGTACATAGGCTTTAATCCAAGAAATCGGTGTATTCATAATCTATAATCCTTTCCATATTTGCTTATTATATTTATAAAAATGTCTCTTTAAACTCTTTTTTTCTTGCGCTTTTACACTCACAAGCCCGTCTCTTCGAGACTTTACTGTCTGTCTTCGACAGACGCTTGCTCGTTTAGCCACCATGAAAAACAAATATCTGCTTCGCAGCTGCTTGTTTTTCTTTTGCGTGGCTAAAATTGATTTAGAAATCTGGTATCATTTTCATAAAGAAGACGCATATCATCAATCTCGTACTTAAGAAGTGTTACTCGTTCAAGTCCTATACCAAACGCAAATCCCTGGTATTCATTTTTATCAATTCCACACATATCAAGGACATTCGGATGAACCATTCCACAACCAAGTATCTCAATCCAACCACTTCCCTTACACATACGACAGCCCTTACCGCCACATTTAAAACAAGTTATGTCAACCTCTGCTGATGGCTCTGTAAATGGGAAATGATGTGGTCTGAATTTTACCTTAGTCTTCTTACCGAAAAATTCTTTTGCAAACTGTTCAAGAGTTCCCTTAAGATCTGCAAAAGTAATTCCCTTATCAATTACAAGTCCTTCTAACTGATGGAATGATGGTGAATGTGTTGCATCCACCTCATCCGCTCTAAACACACGTCCCGGCGAAATCATTCTGATAGGGAGCTTTCCCTTTTCCATAACTCTTGCCTGTACAGGAGATGTCTGAGTTCTTAATAAAATATCTTTTGTAATATAGAAAGTATCCTGTTCGTCCTTTGCCGGATGATCGGCAGGAATATTCAAAAGCTCAAAATTATATCTGTCATATTCTACCTCTGGGCCATCAACAACTTCATATCCCATTCCTATAAATACTCTCTCTAGATCCTCTAAAGCTATCTGATTTGGATGTCTGTGACCTCTCATAGGTCTTCTTCCAGGAAGCGTAACATCAATAGTCTCTCTCTTCATCTTCTCAGTTCTTAACTGTCTCTGAAGTTTAGTACGTTCTTCCTCCATCTTAGCCTCAATAACTGCTCTTGCTTCATTTACCATCTGTCCAACCTTAGGCCTATCCTCCGGTGCAACGTCCTTCATAGATTTAAGAACAGCAGTAAGTTCTCCCTTCTTTCCAAGCACAGCTACTTTGATATCATTGAGACTATCGAGACTACCTGCATTCTCAATCTTTGAAAGTGCTTCAGCTTTAATTGCTTCCAATTTCTCTTTCATAATTTATCTCCTTTTATATTATTTTTGATTTTAGGCGTTTGCAAAACAAAGAAAGAGCAGCCATCCCCAAAGGGACGAGACTGCTCGCGATACCACCCTAATTCCAGATAGAAAAACTAATTGCTTCATGCTTTCTACCTGACTCTCATTAATGTCGTAACGTACATTACACGTCAGAATCTACACACTTCGCTTCCAACATGCCCAAATAATCTATATATCCGGTTATGAAATAAAAGCTTTCAACCCTGAAGACTCCGGTGTGAAATTAAAATACGAAATTACCTAAAGAAGCTCACAGCCATCGACTTCTTATCTCTGGAGGTTTTCTGTATTCTTTTGCACCATCATAGTCGCTTGTTTTTTTATTATTGAGAATTCTTATTATGCATCTCATTTTAACATTTTTTTGACGCGTGTCAAGTATCCCTTTGAACAGAAATAATTAAACATCGCTCCAATAAGTAGGAAATACATACAAAAATATAACCACAACATAATTATAACTATACCCGCCAGCGAGCCGTACATAATTGAAATATTGGGGAATACATCAACATACACAAGAACAAGTCTTGAAATAGCCAGCCATGCGACAGAAGTAAATGCAGCTCCCGGCATCTGTGATTTCACTCTCTTAGTAAAATAAATATGTTCTTCTTTTCCCATAGGTATACCAAAACCTCCGGGCAAAACAACATACAACATTAATATAAAGAAATAATATAACAGCCATCCCATCAAATAACGCACAAATAAAAATATATGTCGCAACGTTGAACCTATTGCAAATGCCTTTTTAATATAGGACTGATAATAATGACTTACAAATATATAAAACGTTGTTATCAATGCTAAAAGTGCTATAAATATAATAGTATAAATAATAGCTATGGGGCGAAACTTCCAGTATCTGTTCTCATTACGAATCTTGTACATTGAATTAAATCCATCCATAAGCGATGCGATTCCCGTAGATGCAGACCAGAGCATAGTAATAGCAGCTAATGAAATAACAGTGGAACTCGCCCTACCATATAAATCATTAATAATTCCTTCCACATATTTCGACAGATCGTGTGGAACAAAACTCATCAAAATACTATATACATCCTGCTGAGAAATAGGCAGGTAAGTAGTCACAGCCAAGATCAGTGATGCCATTGGAACAATCGATAGTAGCATAAAAAATGCCGCCTGAGCTGCACAAGCTGCAGTATAATTGTCAAAAACAGCATCAAAAAAACGATTTCCATATGCCACAATTATCTTAAGTCTGTACTTAAAACCTCTTTTTTTCATATTACTCCTAATTAATTACCCATCACACTGTACATATCCTTAAGTTCAACTCCTATATAATAATGCGAGATAATATCGGTAGCATAGTAACCATTCCTCGCCATATCATTAGCACCGTTTTGGCTCATTCCCACTCCGTGTCCAAAGCCTCCGCCTTTAACAGTATATCCACCATCATTTTCTTCAATATAAAAATATGCACTTGGAAGTGTATTCCACCCGGTAAGAGTAGAACCGTCCTGTTTTCTGATAGAAACCTTTTCTGGACTTAGCAACATTCTTGCATTAGCCTGCCCTTTAACCAGAATAGTTTCAGACGAACCTGTTATAATTAACTCTTCAATAATACCACTATCTCCTCGTTTTGTCACTTGAATACTTTCAAGCTCACCGATAGAATTAATACTCTTCTTCACAAATTCTCCCGAAGAATTCTTTGCGAGTATATATTCCGGCATAGCTTCTATTCTATCGTATAAATGACTATTAATCGCAGCTGTCAATTCTTTCTGAGAAAATTCAACTCTCCATCTAAAAAACGGTTCATCGTGCTCAATATACTCTTCTGTATCTTCGCTGTTTATGAATTCAATAAATTGATTTTCATCAGAATAGTCTGCAAAATCATTAATATCCGTTTCTCTGGTGTCAAGTAAATACGGTTCCTGATTTCCGCCCCATACAGCAGTATTATTGCTGGTAGTTCCACAAGAAGTAGAGAAGAAAAATGCTTCAATAACCTGATTATTATAACATGGTACTATTCCATAAGTATCATCTACAGCAAACATGGAACGCTCATCTTCTTCAACATTATTATATACCTGACATGCTATACTATCATCAAGATCCGCTCCGTACTGATCATAATTATCACTTTGCATCTGTCTAAATGCATAAGCTCTTGCACATATAGCCTGTGCTTTTAATGCCTCCAAATCATAAGACGATGGCATTTCACTTGGAACCACGCCGTAGAGATACTGTTCAACAGGGAGCTCATTTACTATCAAAACACCCTTATCATCTCTGGACAACTCAATAGTACCTCTATATGAAGGTGCACCTTTTTGACGCTCTATTGACGATATTATAATTCTTCCGTCTTCTTCTTTTGAAACTATCTTGGCCGGTCCATGTTTTAACTGTTCACTACCATTACTAAAAAGCAGTTTCTCTCCAGCAGTATACTCCTCGACCTTATCGCCATATGTAATGGTAAAATCAGTCTCAGATGTAATTGCAACCTGACTGTTATAGTAACTTGAATAGTCAGAATTACTTATTATCACTCTGATATTTCGGGAATTAATCTCTCCTGTAAGTAATGCAGCCTCTACCATGTTATCCTTCATGTATAACGACACATTGTCATATCCGACCAGAATTCCGGCAGATCTTGAAGCCTTAAATAACCCGACCAATTTATATACATTGAAACTATCCGAAATATAAAACGGTTCATCAGAACCCTCCACATATAAAAGACCGTCACTATAAGATACGACCTTCGCCTCGACAAGCTCCTTGTTGTGATCCACCGTTTTCACAACACCTTTATTAGTCATAGTGATATCACACAAATATCCATTTTCAGGCACCGAACCGTTATACGACTTATTAAGTGGAAATTCATGCAGAGTCGAGTCAACATATGCATTCAGAACTCTCGCACCATCTTTATCACCAATACCTGTAGCAAACGCATTTTTGACTGTAACCTCAGCGCTGCTCTCGCCCATACAGAGAATCAACTCATTATTAGAAAGATATACACTGACAATCTTACCGATATACTCTCGCGGGAAACCATATTTCTTCTCCATGTAGCAATCGCCTGCACTGGTGTTGATCAGTTCGTAAACCACACCGTTAAGCTCCATATCACCTTTTTCATCTATGCCGTATATGTATATGCTTTGTTTTGATAATCTGTCAATCTCTAACTCTTTGATTAGTGTTTCATAATATGATTCAAACAATTCACGTGTAATTGGCATAAATCCCGGCGACTTGGGCATACCACCTTCAAACTTACCCGCATCTACTTTGGATGCCTTAATAAGTTTCTTGGTATCATTAACAGTAAATGAAGAACCCCAACTATCTGCATACTCATAGTCGCTTACGCCAAGATAGCTAATAAGTCTATTAGCTTCCTCTGTTGGCA
Source organism: uncultured Lachnospiraceae bacterium (assembly GCA_902793335.1). GTDB lineage: Bacteria > Bacillota > Clostridia > Lachnospirales > Lachnospiraceae > CAG-590. The sequence continues at coordinate 32,170 of CADBCZ010000007.1, read as the reverse complement.
TATACCTTTGATTTATCAGCTTCTGAAAGATGCCAAGTTTTATAAGCGTTCCGCCTGTTATTCCCAAAACAACCAATACTGCAAGGAATATAATCAATCCTTTGTGTCTTATCTTATTGCCGCCTTTGCCGGATGACTTCTTAAATCCTCTTCCCATAACAGCCTGTCCTTCCATTGTATTTTTCAATAAAAAATCTGATTAAACAAAGCTAAAGCAGCATCCGGACAACCCGCCTAATGCTGCTCCTCATCTTAAGTGCCTTAAAATATCTTATGTACAAAATAAAGTAGAACAACCGAGTGTGCCGGTTCCTGCCTTTTGAGTCCTAGCCAAGCTAGGTGGGTAATCTCACATAAGCTTCTGCCGTCCAGTCAAAGCAGGCATGACATCCACTTATAAATATCAATCTCCCATGAAAAAAAATGTAGGTTCAAAATAGCAAGAATTATCGAACACCTCAGAAGTTCTACATTATTATCTTTTCTTCTATATGTTAAAATTATACACCAACTTTACATAAAACACAAGAAAAAAATACTATATTTAACAATTTTTTTCTTTTTAAATAGTACTTCTTGTATTTTATTTACAATTATGTTATATAAGTTGTGTTCGACTAAAATTTCTACTAAATTCAACAAAAATCGGAGGATATAATATGTCAATGAAAAATATAATTGTTGCTCAATCAGGAGGACCGACTGTAGCCATCAATGCGTCTTTGGCAGGTGTAATATCTGCTGCACTAGGTAACGATAATTATGATAAGGTATACGGTTCAATATACGGAATCCTTGGAATATTAAATGACAATCTCATTGATCTTACTCAAAAAGCAGAAGGTGATTCTGATTTTATAGATACTCTTAAAGTAAGTCCAGCAATGTACTTGGGCTCATGTCGTCATAAGCTTCCCACATACGAGGATGACCCGACACCTTACACTACTATTTTCAACCAGTTCGAGAAATATAATATCGGTGCTTTTTTCTATATAGGCGGTAACGATTCAATGGATACTACATTGAAGCTTAGCCATTATGGCGAACAAATAGGTAGCGATATTCGTATTATCGGTATACCGAAAACCATCGACAACGACCTTTGTTTGACAGATCACACACCCGGATATGGTTCAGCCGCAAAATATATTGCCACATCTATGCTTGAGATATCACACGATACATATATATACAGTGTTCCAAGTGTAACCATAGTTGAGATAATGGGCCGTGATGCAGGTTGGCTTACAGCCGCCGCTGCTCTTGCAAGAAACGAATATAATACCGCTCCTCATTTAATATATTTCCCTGAGGTAGCATTCGATAAAGAAGCATTTATAAATGATATTAAAGAACAGTTAAAAATCAGAAACAATGTGATAATTGCAGTATCAGAAGGAATCCGCGATAAGGACGGTCAGTACATCAGTGCCTCGACTGCAGTAAATGATCAGTTCGGTCACAAACAGTTATCAGGAACCGGAAAAAGTCTTGAATATCTTGTCAAAGAAAACATCAATATCAAAGTAAGATCAATTGAACTTAATGTTCTGCAAAGATGTGCCTCACATCAGGCATCTCTTACCGACATAAATGAATCCTTTAAATTAGGTCAGACAGCGCTTGAATTCTCAGATAAAGGTTACACCAAATGTATGCTAACCATTAAAAGAGTATCTGACTCTCCATATACTACTGCAATTGAAAGTGCTGATATACTTTCAATTGCCAACAAAGACAAACCAATTCCAAGAGAATGGATAAATGCTTCAGGCAACGATGTCACACCTGAATTAATCAGATATATGTCTCCTCTCATTGTCGGAGAAACAAATGTCAAATATAAAGACGGACTTCCTGTATATCTATCAATCAATCATCTTGACAGTTCAAAATAACCAAAAACGGCAGGGCAAATTTAATGCCCTGCCTTACTTTATAATCAATTATATATTCATCTATCCCATCTATCACAGAGGTTGTTAATCTGATCTGTAAACTTAATAAGATCTTTATTGGCACCTCCCCTGTTATGAGCAATGACCACAAGCAATCTGTTACCTGCAGCAACAAGACGATCAAAGATAGCTTGTGCCCGAAATGCCTTCTGACTAATCTTAACCTTTTTGGTAGTAACTCCCTGGAATATAAGTGAATCTGCAATCAAGTCAAATTCTGCACCGGAAAATGGTGCTACTGCCTCATATCCCTCTTTATGAATTATTTTCTTGAAATGCTCGCACACTGAATCCTCACCGTGTACTACAAACACCTTCGGTTTTGGTTCAAAAGAACGCAACCATTTGAGCAATCCTTCCTGGTCCGCATGTCCGCTTATTCCATCAAGCTTCATTATTCTTGCCTGTACATCTATCTGTTCTCCAAAAAGCTTAACACTCGGGGCTCCCTCCAGCAAGCTTCTACCAAGAGTTCCGTGCGCCTGATATCCTACAAAAAGAATAGTACTGTCTTTTCTCCACAGATTATGCTTTAAATGATGCCTGATTCTTCCGGCCTCACACATTCCAGATGCAGATATTATAACCTTCGGTTTCATATCAAAGTTGATAGACTTAGATTCATCACTGGTAACAGAAGTTTTAAGTCCCGGGAATGATATCGGATTAATTCCCTGCTTAACCAGTTCCATAGCCTCTTCATCAAAACAGCTTTCCACATTTCGGTTAAATATATTAGTAGCCTCTACCGCAAGAGGACTGTCAACATATACATCAAACCCTTCATATTCCGGAATCATATTGTCCTGTTTTATCTTTCTTATAAAATATAACAGTTCCTGAGTTCTTCCGACTGCAAAGGAAGGAATTACAAGATTTCCACCTCTATCAAATGTTTCTTTAATTATTCTGGCGAGCTCTTCCTCATAATTCGGTGTCACCTCGTGATTTCTGTCACCATAGGTTGACTCCATAACCACGTAATCCGCTTCCTTTAAATACTGCGGATCCTTGATGATAGGCTGATTGATATTGCCTATGTCCCCAGAAAAAACTATCTTTTTGGTAACTTCTCCTTCTGTAACCCATACTTCGATACTTGCCGATCCCAGCAAATGTCCAACATCAGAAAATCGCACCTTAATACCGTCACATACATCTAATAATTCTTCATATTCACATGGTATAAAATGTTCCATAACGCCAATAGCATCATCCATACTGTAAAGCGGTACATATTCCTCTTCGCCTGCACGTCTGGCCTTACGATTACGCCATTCAGCCTCAAACTCCTGTATATGTGCACTATCACGAAGCATTATGTTACAGAGATCAGTAGTCGCTTTTGTCGTAAGTACCTTTCCACGAAATCCTCTGGCATAAATGAGCGGCAAAAGACCTGAATGATCTATATGTGCATGTGTCAGAAAAACATAATCAATCTCGCCCGGTTTAAACGGCAAATCCTGATTTTCGTATACATCCTCCCCCTGTTCCATTCCACAGTCAATAAGGATGTTTTTACCTGCGCCCTGCAAGCAGTGACAACTTCCAGTAACCTCATGATCAGCCCCAATAAAAATTAGTTTCATATAACCTCTCCTTTCTGAAAAACAATAAAGCATCCATACTATTACTTAATTAGATGAATTTTCTTCGCAATTTTTGCAATAAACGCCCCCTTAGGAAATGCAAGCAGCATCTCTTCCGTATAACCCCCAAACTTCAAGAGACATACAACATAAGTACCTGCTGCTGACACAATAGCAACAATAGTAGATATGGTATTACATATATATGCTCCCATTATTTTAGCAAGAATTAATGAAAGTAATCTGTATATCAATAATGAGACAGCACCCATCATAACAGCAGCTACAAAAGGCATTAAGATTGAGCTTCGCCAATCAACCTTATAGCCGATATATTGCTTAACCTTCCAATAATTCATTACAACAATTATAAGAACATAAAGTAGTGTTGCAAAAATAAATGACAATAATCCAATATCAGTATATTCCAACATTATATACAGCAAAATCACATGAAATACCAACGCTATCGATGATGACAAAACAGGAAAATTAACCTTTCCCACACCTTGAAGAACACCATTTAATACACTTGAAAATCCATAAAAGATAATCGCTATTCCACCATATAGCAGAAGCCCTGCCGCCTTATTTGCACTCGCCTTCGACAAACTTGGATATAACATATTAATAATTGGCTTACCAAGAGTCATAAAACCGATAGCACAAGGTATAGTAAGGACCATCGTAAGCTGTATCGCCTTACCAATACTCTTTCTACATCCTTCCATATCCTTTATACCATGAGTTGCTGAAACTCTTGGTATAACAGTTGATGCAACCGCTGCAGCCATTGCAATAGGTATGTTGGCAAGTACAAGATAATATCTGCTGTACAATCCGTACTGAGCCCCATACACTTTCTCTGTTAAGCCTTTGTTATCCATGATAGCGTAAAACATCTTCATATCAATCGTTCCGTTAATGTTGTATATAAACGAACTGAATATTATAGGTGTCGCTATCATGAGAAGTAACTTAACAGCCTCTTTATAACTCAAAAGATTTCCTGTTGTATCATTTGCCATCCTCTCATTAAGTTCGCCTTTTTCTCTTTTAAAAAGCACCATCATGTAGATGAGACCGGCCAATACAGCCACTCCTGTACCCACTGTACCTCCCGCTGCACCATACATCTGACGCACATCCTCTTTTCCGGAAGTTCTGGCTATGTGCATAAAAAGAACAGCCATAGAAATACTAAAAACCGCATTAAAAATCTGCTCGACCACCTGTGATATAGAAGTTGGCACCATATTACCATATGCCTGAAAATAACCCCTGTACACGCTCAAAAATCCAGACAGAAATACTGTTGGTGCAAGTACTCTAAGTGACAAAACCGCACTCGGAGATACAAAACCGGGCGCTCCAAAAAATGTTATTCCAGAAGCTATTATTCCTACTACCAGAACATAAAGCATTGAAACATCAAATATACGCTTTACATTCCTATACTCACCCTTTTCTATCTTCTCAGCCATAATCTTAGAAACAGCCTGCGGAATTGAAAATGTTGCTATTAACAGAATAAGATAATATACTGTCTGGGCCATTCCGTAATAGCCATTACCTTCTTCCTCCAATAAGTTTGCAAAAGGAATATTATATGCCATCCCTATTAATTTTGATATAATACTGGCCGCGGCAAGTATAGTAGCCTGCATCGCGAAATTAGTCTTTCTTCTCTTCTTACTCATTATTACATATTTCCAATCTATTTGTCCTGATTTTTCATTGCCTCTTCAAAGGACGAATATCCGTACATATGGATAGTCTCATTCATTATGCGGTATGCAAGATTACCACCTTCTTTGACAATTCCTACAATAAATTGTCCATATAGCTTAAGCATCTTATCACTGTAGGTACCCATCTCTCCTCTAAGATAAGTCTCATAAGATGTATCCCACGGCATATCTTCACTGGTATGTATCCTTCTTGCATGGCTCGCCAATCCCGGATACTCATTTGCAAAAGCCTCCATCCAGTTAACCTGAATTCGAATTATCTCCTCCATTATCTGTTTCTTTTCAGGAGGAATAACCGGAAAGCTATCCTTAATCTTCTCCCATTCCTCAGGAGAGGTACTTTCCTCCATTCGACCATACTTTTCCATTATTGGATTCCATCCACTTATAACAGAAAGCGAAAAATCAACTGCATACTGAACAAGCATCTCATAATTCCAGGTTGTATACTGACTCGCTCTCATTATATGGAACGTAGACCAGTCGTCCTGACATTCTGCCCTGCCCCCCTCATTCTTAACCTCGTCAAAAGCTTCAAATTCCATCTTAGCTATCTCTTCTACCAACTCTTCCTTTGACATAGCGAGGAAGCGGGAACGAAGCATCATATCAGAAGAATAGTGTTCAAGATATGAGTCCATATAAAATCCTTCCTTACCCGGAAGTGTAACCAGCTTAGCATTGCCAATATAATCCTGTTTCAACGCTTCTGTCAATAACATGGTAGCCAGTCTTTCAATTAAAGACTCTGCATTTTCATCCGAAATGCCTTCATTGGTCGTTTTCTTATCGTATATATCAACCAGTTCTCTTGCAGCTGCAACCGTTATCTTATCTATAAGCTCCGGAAGTTCTTTAAGTACAGTAAAACCTTCTGTAGCTCTCATGATCCATTTATCATGAGGTGCATACTGTTTATTAAGGATAAATGCTGCCCTAGCCGCACTTCTTAAACCTGTATGAAGCAGTTGCATAGCCACTGTATTGTCTCCTCTATTCTTCATCCTGGGGTAATTATACTGGGCATTCTGTCCAAATTCCGCCAACCTTTGACATAACAACCGTACAGTTGCGCTTCTTTCATAAAATGAGGATATATAATCTCTAAGTTTAATCAGGGTGCCATTCCCATTATCAGGAATCCTAAATATTTCTCCATTACAAAATGCCGCAAGCCTGTATTCAGGTATCATAAGCATTATGTCGGATGATATACTACCTTTTTCTTTCCATTCTTTATAAGCAACTTCACCCAGATAATAACTGCAAAATTCATCAACATTGCAAACACCTATTCTGCGTTTTCCATGTTCGGTGTTCATCCGCTTGTATCCACGAAAATCTGATGGAAGTGCATTATAATCACTCTGCAACGAATCACCTATCTTATTAAACAATTCAGCTTCGAGCCATATATAAAAACCCGGTCCCCAATCATGATCCATCGAAAAACCATCATCGAATCCAAAACAATCACTTCCCTCTCCACACATGCCTATGGTCATTTGGTTAATATAGTCGGGATATTTTTCTTCAAGCATATGTCTTCCTATGCTCTCATAAAATTCCTTATCCAGCCAAAGACCTTTAACTACAGGTGGTTTACCATCAAGACAGTTCTTATATTGGCCGTTATATTCATATCCGCTTCTTCTTACAGCCGCATTAAGATACTTCAGAACTCTTCTGTAAAAATCTGTCTCTCCCAAAGTGGTTCTTATTGCATCAAGAGCTTCCTCATATAGAGAAATCGCATCATTATACTCTCCGCGTCTCTCCATAAGCTGTCCCTTTGCAACCAACGCAGCTGCTATATGTGTATCCGTCTCACCAAGTTTTCTGAACAGATCAATGGATTTATCTGCATAGTCCAATATCTCCTGTTCTGTAACTTTTATCAAATTCTGTTCCCCATCACTCTCTAAAGAATCCGCTTTCAATTGGAGGCATGTATTAGCCAGATTAGCATAAGTCACGGCGCGTTCCCATTGTTTTTCAGGATATAGTATATTTATCTTCAGCGCTTTCATAAGACTATCATATGCGCCTTCATAATCACCCATTTCCTGATAAAGCAGGCTCTCATTGTTATATAGACTTGCAAATCCAAAATCATTTTCAGGAAGCATTCGCTGATACATGGCTTCTACCTTATGGTATGTGTTAAGTGACTCCGTCAGTCTTCCAGCTGCCCTTAAACAATTGGCAATATTCAATAACGTCGTTGCGTGATGAACCGTATCATTAAGCCCTATCCGCTCAATAACCTGAAGAGCCTGCGATGCATATTCCATCGCTCTTTCATACTGGCATGTCTCTCTACAAAAGCCAACCAGTTCATTGAGTATTGATACCAAAGCACCACCATCGCCCACAGCTTCGGCCTCTTTACACTTTTCCTCAAGAAAAGGTATTACACGTGCTATATCCGAACGGCGCATCATATCATCCAGTTCATTAAAAACCTGATTCAAATCCATACAATAACATCCTTTCCCATAACATTACATTCACAACTACTATTACATTCTCCTCTTGATCAGCACCCCATACTATTCAATAACCTATATTCCCACTATATAATACAGGCTGCCCATCTATGATGAACAGCCTGTATATTACGAGCTGCTATAATTATCTTTTGTTATAATTAATGAGACAACCCTTTAATATTATTTCTCTTTCATCATCTGTAAGATCTCCAAGATGGAAAGTGAGTTCTTTCATATCCTTGTTAACGACATATGCCTTAATATCATCATTCTTATCTGCAACAGCCTTGGCAACATCAGGAATAAATATATAATCACCTATCTCGAAATCATAATCTTCCGGCATAAGGAACGGAAGCATACCCCAGTTGATAAGATTAGAACGATAACGCTTAGTAGCATATTCCTTAGCTATATTAGCCCATCCTCCGAGTACCTTCTGACATGATGCGGCCTGTTCTCTGGCTGAACCGTCACCAGGCTTAACAGCAAATATAGTAGAACCTACGCCGGTGTTTTCCTTACATACTTCAGGATAAGTTTCTTTTATCTTAGTCATAACCGTCTTCATCTCAGGATAAGCTTCACCCATGCATTTTCCTTCTTCTCTAATCTTCTCGACAGCCTGAATCTCTTTTGCTCTTGCCACATATCCAGGATCTTTACGGGATAATGTAAATTCAGCAAGACCTAAAGGATTAGATCTGTAAGAAGATGTCTCTCCGGATGGAATAAGCTCATCTGTTGTAGTAACCGGATCATGTATTACTGAAGCAACTTTTAAAACAAGATTATCTGTAAGTGCAACCATTTCCGGCCAATCCTTGATATTAGGTCCAAACTTAATCTCTACCGAAGGATCTGCTTTACCGACACCGTCATATACACGATTCTCATATATAGATTTATCAAAGAAATACTTTGGATTGCTGTAATTAGCATCTATGTCTGTAGCTGCTGTAAGATAACCCTTGTTAGCAGCTGTAGCTGCGATAGATCTGGCATCCATAAGAGCAACTGACGAAATCTGACCATTCTGAACCTTAGAACCTTCTCTGTTAGGGAAGTTTCTTGTAGAATGGCGGATTGAAAATGCGTTATTAGCAGGAGTATCACCTGCTCCAAAACAAGGTCCACAGAATGCAGTCTTAACTATTGCACCTGTAGCCATAAGATCTGCAAGTCTGCCATTCTTAGCAAGCTCCATATATATAGGTGTAGAAGCCGGATAAACTGATAATGTAAACTCATCAGCACCAATACTTGCACCCTTAAGAATATCTGCTGCTGCACAAATATTTTCAAAACCACCGCCCGCACATCCTGCGATAATTCCCTGATCAACATACAGCTTTCCGTCTCTCACCTTATCTTTGAGAGTGAAATCAACCTTACCGTCAAGACTAACAAGTGCGCGTTTCTCACAATCCTCTAATATATCCATAAGGTTAGCATTAAGCTCCTCAATAGTATATGTATTGCTTGGATGGAATGGCATAGCAATCATCGGTTTAACCTTAGAAAGATCTACATATACTACACCATCATAATATGCAACTGCTCCAGGATTAAGTTCTTTGTACTTATCTCCTCTTCCATGTATCTCATAGAAATCTTTAACTTTGTCATCTGTTCTCCAAATTGATGAAAGACAAGTTGTCTCAGTTGTCATTACATCAACACCAATCCTATAATCAGCAGAGAGATTAGATACACCTGGTCCAACAAATTCCATTACTTTATTCTTAACATAACCATTACCGAATACTTTTCCAATGATAGCAAGAGCCACGTCCTGAGGTCCAACTCCGGGTTCAGGCTTACCATCAAGATAGATAGCAACAACTCCCGGCATATTAACATCATATGTCTGAGAAAGAAGCTGTTTAACAAGTTCTCCACCACCTTCACCTACTGCCATTGTACCAAGGGCACCATAACGTGTATGCGAATCAGAACCAAGAATCATACCACCACATTCTGCAAGCATTTCTCTGGCAAACTGATGAATAACTGCCTGATGAGGAGGTACATATACTCCACCATACTTCTTAGCACACGAAAGACCAAACATGTGATCATCTTCATTAATAGTACCACCTACTGCACAAAGCGAATTATGGCAATTCGTTAAAACATATGGAATTGGAAATTCTGTAAGTCCTGATGCTCTGGCTGTCTGTATGATACCAACAAATGTAATATCATGTGAAGTAAGTTTGTCAAACTTAATCTGGAGTTTCTCCATATCACCTGAAGTGTTATGGGCTTTCAAAATACTGTAAGCTATTGTATTCTGTGCTGCCTCCTCTTTTGAAACTTCACTTCCTGTCAACTTCTTCAACTGTTCCTTGCAATCAGCACCATCCGCAATAATCTCTGTACCATTAACAAGATAAGCACCGCTTTCGTATAATTGTATCACTTAACCCTACCTGCTGTATATCAACTAAATACAGCTTTTCCTTTCATAAAAATATTTTTACAAACTTACCAATAATATAACACAACAGAGATATGTTTTCAACAAATGTAAATCAAAAAATACTTATCTCTTATATGAATACTTTGACTTTCTAATCCTCTTAAGGACTTTTGAACAGGAATTGTCATGTCCGCCAAAATCACCTGTACCCTTTAGAAAACAGCTGTAACTGCCTCTACTGTCATCCCAGGTAACATCAACGCCATACCAGTCACCATCAATTTTGACCATATTCCATGCGTGATTATCACCTTTAACATATATACATGGAATCTTCATCTCTGTTAATATACGCTGAAACGCCAGGGCATAGGACATACAAATCCCCTTGCCCTTTTTAAATACATAATAGGGATTGTAATAGTTTGCATCATAGACGGTATGACTTGTGATGTAATCATGAGCTCCTTTAATTCTGTTGTAGGTACTTTGTCCCCTATACTTCTTGACAATCCGCTTAACCTTTCGTGTTATATACTTCTCCTGTTTCTTAGTAGTCATATAATTAAATTGAAAAGTCACAGAATCTTTAACGGAATCATCAAAGCTTATGCACATTCCTGAAATAATACCGGCATAATATCCACTATGAAGACTTAATTCATCCAAAAAATCCGAATAATTGTTCTTCTTATAACGATTGAATTCTGCTGTTATTCCAGGATAGGATATCGTCACACTCTCGCCATGCTTCTTAAGCGTGCTTTCTATCAATGTAACAGCATCCTTTCTTCCCTTAACGAATACTATTCCATCAGTAGAAGGAACACCCGGTTCTTTCGAATATACACGACAAGAAAATAATAAAAAACCAAACATAAATAATAAATACAACTCCAAACACAACAAACAGATATTCTTATCAGAAAACATAGCTTATCACCCTTTCCTGTTATTAATAGGTTATCTTATCTTTTCCTAAAGAATATCAAAAAGGGTGGTTTATAAAAATACCACCCTTTTTATGATTAAACTCACGCCAGATTCTTTTCTCCCCATTTCTTTAACTCCAAAAGAATAGGAACAATACTTTGGGCCTTATCTGTCAAAGAGTATTCTACTCTTACCGGCATTTCATCATACTGTCTTCTCGCTACCAGTCCATCCTGTTCCATTTCTTTTAGTGAATTTGCCAGCATGGTATTGGTAATACCATGTACACTTTTTCTAAGTTGCCCGTAACGAACAGTACCCTCTCGGTCTATTACACAGAGGAGCATGATTTTCCATTTACCGCCGATGATATCGATTACCTTTTTCAGGCCACAGCTCTCTCCCGCAATATCCTCACATAAAGGTTCGTATTTTTCTGATTTATTCATCATTTTCTCCTTTCAACCGTATTGGTCAGTTTTTTCTTATCAGATAAAGATATTCTGCGTACTTGATATGTTTTTTATACCAGCTATAATAACACTATCAGAACTAAATAACAAACTATTTTTACGAAAGGATGAAATAATTATGGAATATCAATTTACTACAAACAACTTTGAAAATGAGGTAACTAACAGCGATCTGCCTGTAATGGTGGATTTCTATGCAGACTGGTGTGGACCATGTAAAATGATGATGCCCCTTGTAGAAGCGCTGGCAAAAAAATATGACGGAAAGGTAAAAATCGGAAAAGTTAATGTGGATAAAGAACCTGAACTTGCCAAGCAGTTCGGGGTTATGAGCATTCCAAGCTTCCTCTTTATAAAAAACGGTAGGGTCATCAATTCCGCTGTCGGTGGAATGAGCCCTGACGATATGACTGCAAGGATCGATAATCTAATTGAATCCTGATAATATTGCGATATAAGTGTCAAAAGTCATAACTGCTTTATGCTTGTACATAAAGCAGTTATGACTTAATGACACGCTCAAACATGGGAAAATATCGATTTTCTTTGAAAAACAGCGAATTTCGAATAGTTCCTTAACATAATCGAAACCTTTACCAGATCTTTTGTTTTTGTCTCTTTGAAATATTAGCAATATATATTTTTTGTGGTAAAAAACGTCCCGAGATCATCAGCGTCTTCATTAGTAATGTTGGAATGATGACAACCTTTCTCTTCTTCATCATATCAACCGCATAATTGGCACAATACCCTGCAGATATTCCCCTCATGGTAAATTCAACATTTGCATTGGCATTAAACTCTGTATCGACCGGTCCGGGACATAAACACCCGATATATATGTTGCTTCCGGCTTCATACAACTCTCTTGCAATTGCTCTTGTAAGACTTACTACATAAGCTTTTGTTGCATAATACGTTGCCATATACGGTCCTGCCGGTATTAAGCCTGCAGAGCTTGCAACATTTAACAGATAACCGCATCCCTGACTCTTGAACTGACGAAGCATTTTCTTCGCAAGATAATGCAGAGCCTTAACATTTACGTCAATCATATCCATCTCTTTTGATAAATCTGTCTTAACAAACTCTCCGCAATCACCAAATCCGGCATTGTTAATAAAAACCGCAACCGGAATATTCTTCAACTTATCTACAAGTGCCTTGCACTCATCCATATTTCCAAGATCGGCCTTCATAACAAGACATTTCGTACCGGTATCCATATAATCTTTAAGCTGTTCCTTCACCTTATCGAGTCTGCTCTCGCGTCTTGCAACAAGCACAATAGAATAACCCTCTGCAGCAAACCTCTTAGCAAACTCAACCCCAATTCCCGAGCTTGCACCTGTGATAACAGCATATTTCTTAGCACGTCTCATGTAACCACCCCTACTCATTCTTAATTGTAATCTCGAAACCTTGTTTTCCCTTTAACTTATCAAGCGAAAGTATAGCCCGCACTTCGCTTGACATTCCTTTTTTTCTGATAAACTATATTATAACATTTACCCCCTAATAACCGCAATATAAAAGAACCGATAATATTCACCAAAAATAAAAAACGGCTATCAAAACAAGCAATTTTCAAACTTATTTTGATAGCCTTATCATCTTATCTAAGTACCGCAACTCCAAATGCAGTAAGTTTCACATTTCCATCAGCTTCTTCAATCTCAGTACCGTCAATTCCCAGTCCCGCTGCCAACTCAAGCTTTCTTCCATCTATTTCCGGAATCTCAACTGTCTTTTCCCGGTCACTGTTGTTCATAAGGAGAAGTATCTTCTCACCATCATATTCCTTCCAAAGCGCCACAATATCGCCGTCAGTAATCTCCTCTGCCACCGTCTCTATTCCCCGTCCGATCTGTGGAAATGCATTCCTTATCCTGATCACATTACGGATATAGTTGTATATAGACTTATTGTCCCCTTTCTGTTCCTCAAACGACCCAAACTTATGCTCCACATCATCCATATCAGGAGAACCCTTAGCCATGCCGTCATTGCCTTCATTATTCCAGTACATCGGTGCCCGTTTATTTTCATCCTTACCGGCCGACCCTTTAACACTGCCGTCCATACCCAGTTCCTCTCCGTAATACAGAAAAGCATTTCCTGACATTAATATATTGACTGCCTCGGCAAACTTCATCTTGTCGATATCATGCATCAAAAATCCTGAGATTCGTCCCACGTCATGGTTAGTCAAAAACGGAGCATCTGTCGCCTTATCATTTACATTTCGGATCATCTCATGATAGGCTACGATATCCTCTGCCAAAGCCTTTCCTTTCTTTCCGTCTCCTGCTTTTCTGATATCCTTACATATAGTACCCTCACTCTGTGCAAATGGGAAGTTAAAGAGACTGTCAATTCCGCTTCCGTAGTACTTCTCAATAGAATTTTTACTGTCCCATGCCTCTCCTACAATATAGGCATCTTCCTTGACACTCTTGCAATAATTCACTATCCAGGAAATAACCTCAACATTGTCTTCAGCTTTTCCGGAATAATACTCCTTCACAGCATCCAATCTGAATCCGCCAACTCCCATATCAAGCCAGTAAGACATTATCTTTTCAAGTTCCGTGCGAAGTGCTGCACTTCCGAGATTTAAATCCGGCATACCCTCCCAGAATTGTGCCTCATAATAAAAATCTGTTCCGGGTAACTTGGCATAGCCCTGCTTTCCCTCTTCCCTTGTAAAGAAGTAATAATCTACCGACGGACAAACGGACGGATCAGGCTCCTGTCCGTCAGACAATGTCTTTAAATATTCCGCTGCCTCTTTAAACCATGGATGCTCCGATGAGCTGTGATTTAACACCATGTCCATTATAACCTTGATTCCGCGATCGTCACACTCTTTAAGAAAAGTCTTGAAATCATCAAGTGTTCCGTATTCCTTATCAATGGCATAGTAATCCGTCACATCATACTTGTGATAAGTTGTTGATGAATTGACAGGCATAAGCCAGATTCCGTTACAGCCAAGATCCTTGATATAATCAAGTTTTTCAGTAAGTCCCTTAATATCTCCTATACCATCACCGTCACTGTCATCAAAAGCATACACAAAGACCTCATAATACATACGGTTGTTGTCATCTATTATATTCTCCTCAACATTTAACTCCATCACGGGTTCTGTCGAAGCTTCGGCCTCTGCATCATTTTCCTTCTTTGTTTCATCCTGCTTCTCATTATCTGAAATCTCCTGGGTTACCTCTTTCTTTTGGGCATCATCAGAGTTTTTTGTGCTTCCCGCACCACAACCCGAAAGCAACATCATCGACACCAACATCACACTTAAAATTCTCTTCTTCATTTCCTTATCTCCTATATCTCTTTTTTCTATAACCTATCACTTCGTCCACTTGTACAGCTGTGCATATACACCATTTAACTGCATCAGCTCATCATGAGTTCCACTTTCCTCAATTCCGTTCTCTGTGAGAACAAGTATCCTCTGAGCATTTCTAATCGTGGAAAGTCGGTGCGCTATAACAAATGTTGTCCTGTTATGTGCCAACTTTTCAAGTGATTCCTTGACTATGTTCTCGCTCTCATTATCCAACGCACTTGTCGCCTCATCAAATATCAGTATAGGCGGATTTTTAAGAAATACCCTGGCAATTGACAGCCTCTGTTTCTGTCCACCGGAAAGTTTGATTCCCCGTTGTCCGATGTCAGTTTCATATCCGTCAGGAAGTTCCATGATAAATTCGTGGGCATTTGCTTTTTTAGCTGCCTCTATAACCTCTTCCTTAGTTGCCCCCGGTTTCCCGTAAACTATATTGTCATACACGGTTCCGGCAAAGAGATACACGTCCTGCTGAACGATTCCGATATTATTGCGCAGACTCTTTAATGTTATATCTCTTATATCATTTCCATCGACAGTTATTCTCCCTTTGGTCACATCATAAAATCTCGGGATCAGACTACATAGTGTCGTCTTTCCACCGCCCGACGAACCCACCAGCGCTACATAAGCCCCGGCAGGAACATTTAAATTAATGTGTCTTAGCACCCTGTGAGCAGTATCGTTATATTTAAATGATACATCCTCAAAAGCTATATCACCCTTGACATCCTTAAGTTCAATAGCATCCTCTAAATCCTTGATATCCGGCTCAATCTCAAGTATCTCAACAAATCTCTCAAAACCCGAGTATCCGTTCTGAAACGATTCCGTAAAATCTATAAGTGTCTTTATCGGGTCAGTAAATATATTGATATATAATAAAAATGCAATAAAGTCCGGAACCTTAACCGCATCATCCGCAAGCAATATTCCTCCAACCATTATCACAACAATATTTATCAACATTGTAAATGCCGTCATACCCGAATGGAAAAATCCCATAAAGAAATAGCTGTTCTTCTTTGCACTTAAGAATCCATCATTTCCCTTCTTAAACTTCTCATTTTCTATATCCTCATTTGCAAAGGATTTAACAACTCTTATCCCCGAAAGATTATCCTCAATCTGCGAGTTTATTTCCGAAATCTTCACTCGATTTTCTTTGAACGCTCTCTTCATTCTCTTATTGAGAAAGAACGCATATGCAAACATAACAGGAACAAGTGCGAATGCCGCTAATGTCAGTTCCATACTTATTCTCGAAAGAATCACAAATGCACCTACAATCTTAATAAGTGAGATGGCGATATTCTCCGGTCCATGATGTAAAAGCTCCGAAATGTCAAACAGATCACTTGTGATCCTACTCATAAGCTGTCCGACCTTTTCCTCATCAAAAAACGAAAACGACAGTTTCTGATAATGCGCAAATATCTGAGCGCGCATATCATATTCCATCTTCGCTCCCATAACATGTCCTATATTTGTAATGAAATAATTCGCACCAAACTGTATAATTACCAAAATTATAAGTCCGATGCCAATCAACATTATTTTGTCTATCGCACCCTCCTCTTTAATGACCATAATATTCGAAGTGATATATCTTACCGCCATCGGAATAACAAGTGCAATTATCGAAGATAGAAATGCAAAGAACATATCCGCTACAAATGTGCCCATATATGGTCTGTAATAACTTACCATTCTTTTGATGTTATTCTTCATATGTCTCTCCTTTGTTTCTGTCATTACTTATTAGCTAATAAGTATACTATATTCACTTATAATATCAACAGTTGATTTTTCATTTGACACAAACTGACTGTTACTATAAGATATAAAATTGTATATTTATTACAATCAGGAGTGTACAATGAAAGAATTTACAAACGGACTAAAAAGCGGTCTTCCTATTGGAGTCGGATACCTTTCGGTTTCATTTACTTTCGGTATAATCGCTGTCAAATACGGACTCACCTGGTGGGAAGCTCTTATAATATCAATGCTTACCGTCACATCAGCAGGACAATTCGCAGGAATAACCATGATGACTTCCCCCGGACACTATCTTGAGATGTTAGTTTCGCAATGCACGATCAACGTTCGTTATTCATTTATGTCAATATCACTTTCACAGAAAGTAAATGAGCGCTTTAAAGGAATATGGCGTTTTATATTCGGCTTTATGATAACTGATGAAATATTCGCTGTTGCAAGTTCAAAAAAAGAAGTAAGCAGATCCTTCTTTGCAGGACTTTGCGTGCTTCCCTATCTCGGTTGGTCATTAGGCACACTTATCGGAGCGTTGCTTGGCAACATTCTGCCCCACGCGCTAATGAGTGCTTTAGGTCTTGCCATATACGGTATGTTCGTGGCAATCGTCGTTCCCGATATGAAAAAGAGCCGCTCAATAACAACAGTAGTCATCATAGCTCTTGCTCTCAGTTTTCTTTTCACATACACACCTGCTCTTAAAAATATTTCAGCAGGTTTATCGATAAGCATATGTGCTATTATAGCTGCATCAGCCGGAGCATTCCTGTTTCCTATTGATGACGATTAAGTAATTGACTAATATAAAGATGTTGGGGTCATCAGATAAAATAATAATAACAAGGAGCAATAACCGTGAATACGAAACTATTTTTTATATATCTGGCAATAATGGCCGGTTCCACATATCTTATCAGGGCAATCCCATTTGCTGCAATCAAAGGGAAAATTGAAAACAAATACTTCAAATCATTTCTAACCTATATCCCTTACGCAGTACTTACGGCAATGACTCTTCCAGCATGCCTGTACGCTACAGATTACATAATCTCGGCAGCTATCGGCTTACTTGTTGCTGTTATTTTCGCGATTAAAAACAAGAGCCTAACAACTGTTGCTATCACTGCCTGTTCTGCTGTATTTATATCTGAAATGATTATCAAAAATTTATTGTAAATACAGGCATTGACTTTTTACTAGTTAATATGTATATTTTTGTTATTCTAAATTTTACAAAGAAGGTTTATTCAGGAGGGAAACATATGAAGAAAAAGTTATTTTTATGTCTTACAGCATTTCTTGCAGTTATGTCAACCGGATGTATGAGGGCATATTCAACTTACACAGTTAATGATGACGGTTCTTTAACAGTCACTAGCAAAACAGGTATAACCAAAGAATTCACCGATCAGACGGGGGGAAATACTGATCCAAATGCTGTGTTGGAGACACTTGAGGATGGTAAAGAATACTATACAAAGGTAGAAACCCAAACCGGTTCAGCCGCTGAATTAATAGACAGTCCTAATGTAACAATCAACAAGGACATCTTCTATTACAAGATTGATACCAATAACGATTCTTCTACTACAGATCCACAGGCACAGGATATCGCCAACGCTATCGCTAACAGTATCTATGTCAAACTTACTGTTAATTTAGCAGACGATATTGTTGATACCAACGCTAATCTAAAAGAAGAAACATCAGGAAAGACTGCTGCATTTGATACAACATTTATCGGCAGTTCATGGTATGCTTATACCGCTCGCGGAAAGGAACTTATCGCTGCCGACACTACCGCACCTGTAATAAGTAATGTAAATGACGGCGCATATTATAACAGTCTTCCCGACATACAGTTTTCTGATGACACAGTAGTTGCAAATACCACAATTAACGGTAAAGCTTACTCAGAGTTAAACATTACTAACGGTAAAAATGTAGTTACTGCCACAGACATTAACGGAAACAGCACAACCGTAACCTTCTATACAGATCTTGCTGCTCCTGTAATCAAAGGAATCAAAGACAGCAGAGTTTACAGAGGTATAACTACTTTCTATGTTAAAGATAAGGTTGCTCTCTCTAAGGTTACATTAGATGGCAAGAAACAGAAAATCAAGAAATCCAACCTTGTTAAAAAGGGAAAATACAAAAATTATTACAAGTATACTATTAAGAAAAAAGGCAAACATACTATTATTGCAACAGATGGTGCCGGAAACAAGACCAAAATTAAAATCACAATCCGATAAGAATTACTGTTGACACTTTAGTCTCAATATGTTAATCTTTGGATAATCAGTTTAATACTTAAACAAATGCAGTGATGAGGAATAGTAGTATTTTGAAAGTTTACAGAGAGTCATCGGGTGGTGTGAGATGATAGCGGAAGGGATATGAACTCGCCTCTAAGCAGCCAACTGAACGCGTTATTAATATAACAGTAGGTGTGGCCGGCACCCGACCGTTACCAATGGGAGGATATATGACATAATTTAAATTATGTTCCGTATCTATAATGAGGGCATACATTTATTGTATGAATAAGAGTGGTACCGCGTAAGTTATCTTGCGTCTCTTAACTTAAAGAGACGCGAGATTTTTTTATATAAAAAACTACGTTTCTTTAAAAACTTTTTATAACATATATATTTAGTACGCTTATTTATGGAGGTATGTATTATGATGGATGCAACTAAGTACAAACGTAATTATTTTATGCCACCGGAGCAGTCATTGGATTGGACAAAAAAAGAATACATTGATAAAGCACCGGCATGGTGTTCGGTAGATCTAAGAGACGGCAATCAGGCACTTATCATACCTATGAGTCTTGAAGAGAAAATTGAATTTTTTAAGATGCTTGTTAAAGTAGGTTTTAAAGAGATCGAAGTAGGTTTCCCTGCTGCTTCTGAAACTGAATACGACTTCTTAAGAGCATTAATTGAACAGAATTTGATTCCTGACGACGTTACAATTCAGGTTCTTACACAGGCAAGACCACATATTATAGAGAAGACCTTTGAAGCTGTCAGAGGTTGTAAACATGCTATCATTCACGTTTACAACTCAACTTCTCTCGCTCAGCGTGAACAGGTATTTAAGAAATCAAAAGAAGAGATAATTAAGATTGCAACAGATGGTGCACAGATGCTGTTAGACCTCACTAAGAAAGACGGAGGCAACTATCAGTTCGAATATTCACCTGAATCGTTTACCGGTACGGAAGTTGATTATGCGTTAGAAGTATGTAACGCGGTTATCGATGTATGGCAGCCTACTCCTGACAACAAAGTTATCATCAATCTTCCTGCAACAGTTGAGATGTCTATGCCACATGTTTACGCAAGTCAGATTGAATACATGAGCAAGAATCTCAAGATGCGTGAGAATGTTATCCTTTCACTTCATCCTCACAACGACAGAGGTTGTGGTGTAGCTGATGCAGAGCTTGGTTTACTTGCTGGTGCCGACAGAATAGAGGGAACTCTTTTTGGAAATGGTGAACGTACAGGTAATGTTGATATCGTAACACTTGCCATGAATATGTACACACACGGCATTGATCCAAAGCTTGATTTCTCAGAGCTTACCAAAGTGGCAGAACTCTATGAAAGAGTCACAAGAATGAGAATATACGAGCGTCAGCCATATTCAGGAAAGCTGGTATTTGCAGCATTTTCAGGTTCTCATCAGGATGCCATCGCCAAGGGAATGAAGTGGCGTGAAGATAAAGGTCTTAAGGATTGGACAGTACCTTATCTCCCACTTGATCCACATGATGTCGGCAGAGAATATGAGGGTGATGTTATTCGTATCAACTCTCAGTCCGGAAAGGGTGGCATAGGTTACATTTTAGAGCAGACATACGGCTTTAATCTCCCAGCTAAGATGCGTGAGGACTTAGGATATGCAGTAAAGAGCGTTTCCGACCATCTTCACAAGGAACTTTCACCGGAAGAGATTCTTGGAATATTCAACAAGGAATACGTCAATATCAAAACTGTTATCAAACTTGATGAATGTCACTTTGTACAGGAGAAAGACGGAACCATATCTACTGCCCTTACTATCAAGCGTGACAATGTTCAGAAAGAATACCATGGTAACGGAAATGGACGTTTGGACGCAGTTTCCAATGCCATTAAGAAGCATTTTGAGGTAGAATTCAAATTAATAAGCTACGAAGAGCATGCACTTCAACAGGGTTCTAACTCTCAGGCCTGCGCTTATGTGGGAATCGAGATACCGGACGGCAAGATTACATGGGGCTGCGGCATCAAGAATGATATCATTGATGCTTCTGTATGCGCACTTCTTTCAGCGGTTAACAAAGTATTGGATGCAGAGAATATCAAATAAATGACATTATTTAAGACCATACTCAACAATTTAATTTGTGAGGTATGGTCTTTTTGAATCTGTTTAAGGATTTAACATATATATACCAAGATTGAGATAACCGGCAAACGTCACCCAGATAAGATATGGAATCATCAGGTATGACGCCACCCGACTTATTTTATTGAATTTTATTATCGTTATAAGAACCAGGTTCCACAATACGATAAGCCAGATAAATGCAAAAAGATAACTTTCATAGTTAAAGAATATAATAGTCCAGAAGAAGTTAAATGCCAGCTGAACAATATAGAAAGAAAGCGCCGTCTTCACATCTTCCCTGTCCTTACCTTGCTGATATATTATGTAAGATGCAATTCCCATCAAAACATATAGTATCGTCCATACAACAGGAAATAACCAACCGGGAGGTGATAAAGACGGTTTATTCATCACCGAAAACATAGTTTGCGCATCTCTTGTAAGATAGCCAGAAACCACTCCAACAGCAAGTGGGAACAATAACGCAATAGCAAATTCATCTTTTTTAATATTCATACATAAGCTCATTAAATATTTTTATATAATATATGCACGAATATATCCATATATTTATCAAAACTTCAGATATTATTTTAACAGATAAACTTTTCCGATTTAATTTCAACCATTGACCTCAAACGTCTTAAGATGTTCCTCAATACTCCTATGAGTTCTGTCATACAACTCTTTCAAAGGCTCATGACCTGCCAAAATATCATCAATACGTTTCTCTTTACCGGCCTTCTCCTGCT
This sequence comes from uncultured Lachnospiraceae bacterium, assembly GCA_902793335.1. GTDB lineage: Bacteria > Bacillota > Clostridia > Lachnospirales > Lachnospiraceae > CAG-590. The sequence goes on along the minus strand of CADBCZ010000007.1, from coordinate 10,256 downwards.
CCTGAGCTGCCATTGCAAGCTCATCTGCACCAAGACTTCTCATTCCACCCTTAAGCGCATGAATTAATATAGTATACTCTTCCCAATCCTTCTTTTCATACATCTCCTGAATATCAGACCATCGTTGCTGTTCAAGTTCGAGACAATACTCCAGCAACTCCTTATAAAGTCCTCTCTGACCACCCATATTTTCAAGAGCAACGCTTTCATTGAGAATAATCTTATCATTCGATGTCACCGTTTCTTCTCTATCTGACTCTTCAGGTATAGTTTTCAAATCTTTTTTTCCAGTCATCTCCATCATTGACTCCATAGTTTTTTTAACATTTTCGTCATCCGGGTCTTCTCTTTTGTACTCATCTCCATCGTAAATGATTAACTCCTCCGGAAGCCAGCGTTTTAATATCACGCCCATATCATTTACCTTCACAGGCTTTGGAAGAAAATCCTGAAATCCATTCTTTAAAAACATCTGCTTTGAATCATTCACAACATTAGCTGTCATTGCAATAATAGGAATATTCCTGTACTCTTCATCTTTCGACTGCCTTATCAGCTTTGTAGTCTCTACACCGTCCAATTCCGGCATCATATGATCCATAAATACTATGTCAACAGACTTTTCTTTCAGAATATTAATTGCTTCTCTTCCGCCCTTAACCACTATACAGTTAACATTGTATATTCTAAGAATACCTTCTGCAACCTTTCTGTTAAGATCATTATCGTCAACGACAAGAACATTTGCCTTAGGAGCAGTAAATGACGTATCGATGCTACCTCCACTGGTCAATCCGTTGTAATATGCTTCCCCATTAAATGCTGCAACAACAGAAACTGCACTAAATGGCAGATTAATTACGTGTATCTCATCGCCAAGGTTAAATACATATCCCGGTTCACACAATACATATACTTTGATTTTTTCCGACAACTCATCAATAAACCTGCGGTTATTCATATAAGTGTCAAGACCGATAATTGCATGTGTAAATGTGTTTTTCTCTACCGCTTCGCTAAACTGTTCAAAATCAGAGTAATTTTCATTATACACATTCAGCTTCTTCCACATATTCTCCGCAGCTGTATAGTATAACTCCTCCCTGCGCTCATCAGTCTCTTCAGCCGGCATCAGAAAAACCACAACCTTAACATCCTTATCCTTTAATATAAGACTTGGTGTATCATCAATTATCTGTTGCGGAATATCTATAGTTACTGTAGTACCCTTACCATACTCACTCTGAATTCTTATGGTACCATTCATAAGTTCAACTAGTCTTTTACATATAGGAAGCCCAAGACCTGTCCCCTCAATCGAACGGTTTTTCTTTGTATCAAATCTCCTAAATGATTCAAACAAATGTGCAAGATCGTCTTTTTTTATTCCAATCCCGCTATCTCTCACTCTCACCTTAAGCCAATTCTTATCTTTTGCGACATAACAACCCACCTGTACATATACATATCCATAATCCGTAAATTTAACCGCGTTGGTAAGGATATTGGTAAGAACCTGTCTCATTCTTATATCATCACCGTCAATAAGCTTAGGAATATTCGGATCCATATCAACAATTATTGCTATATCCTTATATCCCCGCCTAAACATTGCGGTTCCGACAACCTCATTAACTGCTGTCGCAATTGAATACGAATCATACGATATGCTCATTTTTCCGGACTCAATCTTAGAAAAATCAAGGATATCATTTATGATAGCAAGAAGATTGTTACCTGAGGATTGAATATTATGGCAATACTGCGATACCTTAGGATTGTCTTCCTCTTCGCGTATTATAAGCTCGCTCATTCCAACAATAGCATTCATAGGAGTGCGAATCTCATGAGACATGTTTGCCAGAAACTCATCCTTGCTCTTTTGGGCAATATTTAAAAGTTCATTCTGAATCTGAATCTCCTCAACCTTTTGCTGATAGAGTATTACCATAAAACATTCTGTTACAAGATATATTTCACAGGTTAAAATCATCATTATGTAATAATTGATGGGAATCTCACTTGTGATAACATCATATTCCATAATAAGATCAAATGCTAATGTCAGATTCACTATAATGAGATAATAGTAGTTAAGCTTTCTTTCACCATATATCGACAATACTGTACCAGCCGCCATGAATATACATATTCCAAACGCAAGTGAGCCCATAGCAGTACCTATTAAATGAACTCCCAACATTACGCACAGCGCATATCCTATCTGCTTGTAAAACTCGTTATTAACGACAATAAGACATCCTGCAGTTAATAAGCTCATACCTACAGCATATATAAATACCTTCTGTGTAACTGACACATCCTGATTCCATGCCGAGAATATCACATGCATTGCCGCAAATAACAGATAATCTATCATCTCAAGAAAGTGAAGCTGCTTTGTACTTACCATTCTTTTCCTCCAACAGTAACAAAAAGTATTAATGGTACATTCCGTAAATGTAAATAGCACGGTGTACTTGAACAAACAGCACCAGAAATGGTTCTGGTGCTGTACTACAGTTAAATCATAAATTTGCCCGTAACAAATATTAGCCTTAACCGATATATTACAATAATATTATTTGTAAAGCGGATATTTTGTAGTAATAGATTTAACTAACTCAATCGCTTTATCGTTATCCTTGTCAATTACCGCTGCCTTGATAGCATCAGCTATAACTATCATATCGTTCTCATCAGCACCTCTTGTTGTAATAGCAGGTGTTCCAAGACGAATACCACTTGTAACAAATGGTGACTTAGGATCATTAGGTACTGTATTCTTGTTAGCTGTAATATGAACACTGTCAAGTAACTTCTCAACTTCTTTACCTGTAAGGTCAAGATTCTGTAGATCAACCAACATAAGGTGATTATCGGTACCACCTGAAACAATCTTGAAGCCTCTCTCCATAAGTGCAGATGCCAATGCAGATGCATTCTTAACAACCTGCTGCTGATAAGCCTTGTATTCAGGCGAAAGTGCCTCTTTAAGACATACTGCTTTGGCTGCAATCACATGCATAAGTGGACCACCCTGAATACCGGGGAATACTGCCTTGTTGAAGTTATACTTTTCATTTACCTCATTGCTTGAAAGAATCATTCCTCCACGAGGTCCTCTGAGTGTCTTATGAGTTGTTGTTGTCGTAACATGAGCATATGGAATAGGACTCTCATGAACTCCTGCAGCTACAAGACCTGCAATATGAGCCATATCTACCATAAGTACAGCACCAACACTGTCGGCTATCTCACGAAATCTCTTGAAATCAATCGCTCTTGCATATGCAGATGCACCGGCTACAATGAGCTTAGGTTTGCATTCTTTGGCAATTCTCTCAACTTCATCATAATCAATAACTCCATCATCATTAACTCCATAAGGAACAACGTTGAAGTATTTTCCCGAAAGATTGACCGGAGATCCATGTGTTAAATGTCCTCCATGAGCAAGGTTCATTCCCATGAATGTATCACCGGGCTCCATAATGGCGAAAAATGCAGCCATATTAGCCTGTGCTCCCGAATGAGGCTGTACATTGACATATTCACATCCAAACAATTCCTTAGCGCGTTCTCTTGCAAGATCCTCAACAACATCTACATACTCGCAACCACCATAATAGCGCTTTCCCGGATATCCCTCTGCATACTTATTGGTAAGAGGACTACCCATTGCAGCCATAACTGCCTTACTTACAATGTTCTCAGATGCGATAAGCTCAATATTATCATTCTGTCTGTTAATCTCATCTGTCATCGCCTTTGCCACTTCAGGGTCAAAACCCATAATCTCATCAAAACTGTACATTATGCACCTCCGTATTATATATTATGATATAGGTGTCAATAATAGCTATTGTCACCTTATTATATACAAATCAAATAACTATTGTGTTCATCAAATCCTATATTCTAAAAATTGTTCGAATAATAGTCTGCATTATAATTAGCATTGAAGTATACGTTATTGTATTCTTCCTCTTCTTCCTCCACAACTGCATTGGGATCTTTATATGGTTCAGGAAGCGGCATCCACGCGATAACGCCTCTATCCTTACTCTCTCTTCCACGGTAATCTGTTACAAAACCATGGAGTCGGAAACTATAGGAACGTATATATGTTGTCATACCATCAGTACAGATAAATTCGTTACGTTCACGAATCTCTTCAACACTTGGCTCTCTGTCTTCAATCAAAATCCATTCATTCATGATACAGCCTTCTCCTTTCGAATAATTGTATTCAGTCATATGGTATAGAATACCATGAAATGTATTTTCTTTCAAGAAGCACTTTATGTTTTTTCATGTCTCATCTCTATATCTTTCACACTCATATGCCTCTTTGAGCGAGCTCATTTTCGCAGCGTCTTCTTCCGTCATCGATGCCTCAATCTGTCCGACTGTCATTGATTCTTTTAAAACAATCTTATCTCTTAATCTAAGCACTGCTTTTTTATATTTTCTTCTTATCTTGCTTTTGGGCTCATCCCGGTTATTTTCAATGATACTCCTTACTGTCTGCTTAAATCCGTTCTCTTTTACTTTGATACGTTCTACTTTATCAAAAGGTAAATTATTACCGGACAGAAGTTTCGCGATTCCACTACTCATCCCTTTTCCGAGGCGATAGATTACATAAAGTGAAAACAAAATCTTTAACAACGCCATTATGAAGTTAATTATTTTCGAAATTAATCCTTCCTCTCCAATCTCATTACCCATGCCATTCCACAAGCTTCCTGCCGGAATATCATGATTTTTCAACAGTTTGGCTATTATTGTGAACAGGTTAATCATACCCTTTATCAATATCCGTAGAATAGTCATTAGGAAATCACCTATTATATATAGAAGACCATCGAGATTGATGGCGACAGCTATTAACATCGATAACGCCATGATAACTATAAGCATACCTATGATATACGAATTACTTTTGGCAATCTGAGCAAGCGGAAGCTGCTTATGTAACAGCTGATTTTTTGATAAATCATACAATCCCTTCAGATATAGTCTTATCATATAAAGAAGCATGTAAATGCATCCGGCTATAAGTATATAGTTTTTCAGCAGGTTATAACCGTTTAGAAATGCATAAATATATGAAACACACAACAGCACAAAAGATATCCATGAAACATTTACGCTATCCATAATTCCTTTATTGTTCCAGTATATTATTGATCCTACGGTAATCAATATAAGATATACGGCAAAAGTAATGAACATTACATCAGCTAAATCTATGACCAGTAACGTCGAAAACAGGGTCAAATGTGAGAGCATATAAATCAGCAGATTCCCGTTAATATAATGTCTTATGACAATAACAGCAACATAACACAAAACAAACAGAATTTGAACATACAGTGGCGACATATGTCCGGCGGTGATTATCTGGGCTGTTAAAAAGAAGGATATCCCTGCCAGAAACTGCATAACATAGTGCATTATTTCATTATATAGCTCTATCTTTTGCGACATATATACCTCCATTAAATATCCATACGTAACATACCATCATATCTAAGATCCACCTGATTTCCATAACGCTCGGGCACAATCCAGTAAACAATATCCTTTGATAAATGTTTTTTATAAAAATCATATAGTGCATCATCTCTATAAGTCGAGACAATTATATGAGTGACGTTTCCCTCCGAAGTTTTAAAACCCTCTTCAAGAACACTTATCATATCTGATGTTTTCTTAGATAAATCCAGCCTTGCAAGCAGGATATTGAGAGCCCTCAAATGCCCTTTTCCGCAGCCCTTATCAAGCACAGGACAGTACGAGATCTTTTCATTTTCTTCAACATTCTCAAGTTCACTGTCTATATCAAATCCATTGGAGTAAAAGCTTATACTCACCCCACAGTCTGTATAAGCTTTAGCAAGACCTGCAACGATACTAATAGCAAATTCAGCCAATGTATCCGCCAAAGATTTACTGTATGGTTTTAGATTCAAATAGATTCTGACTTCGCTTTCGGTGGTTGGACTGAATTGATTAACCATGATATCGCCGGTCCTGGCAGTAGCTTTCCAATTGATATTCCTCATGGAATCATACGGTTGATAATCTCTTATCCCTCTAAATGCAAACGGATCAGGATTATCCCATCTGTTCACTTCATAATCACCCATCAGTCTGTCCCATACCTTAATATAGTCATTAATCAAAACCGTTTGTGGACAAACAATTAACTCGGTATCATTTTCCATCATATCTGCAAAATGTGATTTCAAAAACAGATCTTTCGTTGATACCTGTAACTCCTTTATCCTGTAAACACCTCTTTGAGTTGTGGAAAATTCAAGTCTTCTCTCTATTCTCCTATTCCCAAGTATCGAAAAAATATCATTTCTGTAATACATATCCGAAACATTGGCATTATCCTCTTCGTCAAAAGTAAAACTTCTGGATGTCGCAAATTTAACATTCAAAATAGGCAGAGCCAGAGGTTTCTTATTCCTGATTACCTCTATAAGCTCTACCTTTTCTCCTAATAAAACAATATCCCCGGAAAACTGTAAATCTACATCAAGTCCGGTTTTCCAATATTTCCTGTACAAATATAATTGCAGACTATATATAACATATACTATAACAAAAGCTATCAGTATTTTCATAAACTGTCACCACTGCTCAGTCGGAACGGAAACCATCTCTAACACTTCTTCAATAAATGATTCCTTATCCGCACTGCTATCCTTCCCATTTTCAAGAATTATCCTATGTGCAAGAACAGGAACTGCAAGCTTCTTAACATGATCAGGAGTAACAAATTCCGCTCCGGTTATAGCTGCATATACCTGAGCTGCGGACAGCAACGCAAGGGTACTTCTCGGACTCGCTCCAAGAATCGATTTTCTGCTTGATCTGGTCTTTTGCACGACATCCACAATATACTGTCTCACGCATTTATGAACAAATATCTTACGACACTCCATATTGGCGTTAACTATATCTTCACCCGTGCATACAGGCTTGATATCATCATACGGATTATCCTCGATAAAACGATCTAACATCAATAATTCATCATGATTAAATGGAGGCTGCATAGGGATTTTCATAAAAAACCTGTCCAATAATGCTTCAGGAAGTCTGAACGTTCCCGCAATCTCAATCGGATTCTCTGTTGCGATCACAAAAAACGGTTCTGATAAATTCTTTGTAATTCCATCTATTGTAATCTGACTTTCTGCCATACATTCAAGCAGTGCCGACTGTGTTCTCGGAGTTGCACGGTTTATCTCATCGGCAAGCAAAATATTGGTAAATGCCGGGCCTTTGATAAACTTAAATTCCGATTCTTTTGGATCATACATGTGTAACCCTGTTATGTCTGCCGGAAGTAAATCCGGTGTAAATTGAACACGGCTAAATTCCGCATCAATGGATGCCGCAAGCGTTTTTGCAAGTAATGTCTTGCCGGTTCCGGGAGTATCCTCTATTAACACATGCCCCCCTGCTATAAGCGCAGTTATTATAAGATCAATATTCTTCTCTTTTCCCACTATTACAGAATTGATATTATCTCTTAATCTGTCTGCTAACCCTTTAACGTCGATCCCCATAATATGCCCTCTCTCAAGTGATAATCTAAATCAAAAAATATTATAATATAACTTTTATTATTTTATCACAATCAGGATATAATATCTATAACATTTTATCTTTGGACAAATTTTATAATAAGGACATTTTAATTCATTCTTACAGCATCAATCGGTTTAAGCTTTGAAGCCCATTTTGCCGGAAGATAACCTGCCACAACACCAAGAATTATTGCAAGAAGTATCGAAGCAGCTGCAAGCCATGGAGGTATCACTGCAAGTTCTGTGTTTTTCGGCATTTTAAGAAGTGAAACTGCCAGTTTGTTGATACCGAATCTGGCTATACCAAGAGAACAGATAAGTCCTATTATACCTCCTATCCCTCCAAGTATTCCGGACTCAAGCAAAAACAGAATCATAAGCTCATCAGGATCACATCCTAATACCTTCAAAATTCCTATTTCATTTATCCTGTCATAAACAGAGGTTGTCATCGTGTTACCGATCCCTATAACAGCAACAACAAGTGCTATGGCACCTATTCCTCCAAGAAGAATCTGTATTATCTTTATCTCCCGCTGCATTTCATCCACATATTGCTTGTTACTCTCTGCCTGATATCCCATATCGGAGAGACGTTTTACGACAGTGTCGACATTCTCTACATCATCAACCTTAACAAGTGCGCGTGAATAAATCCATTCATTGAACATATTGCCGTCCTCGTCTGTCGGCTGACCTTCTATTCTTCCGTCAACTGCATTTTTCTTGAGCAGTTTTTTCAATGTATCCATATCACAATACATCATAAAATCGTATTCTGATGTCATTCCGGCAACAGGCGTGCGGATACTTTTAACGGAGTTATCACCTCCTGCCGAAATACCATCTTCATTCATTCCGTCATATCCAAATGATAACTCCATATATTCCCCTGTCCAGTCATTCCAACGTTTCTTGGCATTCTTTCCTGCTGCTTTTGTACTATCCGAAACATATTCATTTTCAGACTCTTTATCTGACTCTTCTTCCCTATCCAATTCCTCCTGTTCTTCCTTGTCAGGAGCCTTTGCCTCAGTATAAGAAACTCCGCTGTTTTCGTTATAGAATAAGTTGAGTGCACCCGCACCTATAAGAACTGAAAGCTTTGTACCATTTACTTCAGGCACACTGCCTCTTTCAGGCTTCATAGACTCAAGATAAATTCTTGGAACTCCGGTAATCTCCATATACGCTGAATATCTGTCATGCTTTACATATGTATTGGCTGTAAGCATCGGTGTAACGCTATCAATATGAGGAACAGCTTCAATGTCAGCAATTCTTCGGTCCGTTATCATTTTATCCTTCCTCTTGCCCATATTAGAACCATATATCGTTACCTCTGTAACACTGCCATTCATTGTTGCCTCAGAAAGCAGTTCATTCTTAACTCCAAGACCCAATGCGAGCATCGAAACCACGGAAATAACACCTATAACAACACCGAGAATCGTAAGTCCGGTTCTTATCCCTCTCTTTTTCATATTTGCTATACATAAACGCCATATATATCTCATGAATATCTGCTCCTCGACTCTATCTCTAAATCCCTGTTAATATGCTCGTGTTTTACATATTCGCAAATTCATCAAGAATCCTCTGCTTTCTCAACCGACGCCGGTACAATGCATATCCGACAATTGCTATTATCAGTATAATTATTATAATCTTAATAACAGCTTTCCATGCCAAGCTGTTGTCATTTCCCTCTTTGACCTTCTCGAGATTATCATATACCGGCACATTTACACTGACATCGATCACTTCTTCCTGCGTAAATGTTTCTCCTGCCTTATTTTCATATTTGATCACCATCTTATTATCCTTATGATCTCCCTCTGTCACCACATCCGCTTTTGTCAGAACATCAAGGTTGCCGCTCTTTCCTTTTTCTATGGTTCCGACATAACTTTTCTGTTCCTCTATATTGTCTCCTTCAACCTCCACCATCACATTATAAAGAGCACCCTCACCCATGTTATTGATTGAGGCACTTATCTCAACCGTATCTCCCACTGCACTTAAATTGCTGTCCACAAAGAAGTCGGTGACCGACAGTCTTTGTTCTAAACTCACGGGAAGAAATATACTCTCTTCAACCTTGTATTCGTATCCGTTCGTATTTTCATAATCTGTGGTAACATTTACTTTGTAGGACTTCTCCTCTAGACCGTCAATTGCTTTCATGTTAAATGTTACCTTATCCGTTTCTCCTGCCGCTATCGATTCAATATACTCACTTCCGGCTCCCTTTACAGGAATAAACTCACCATTTTCTGCAGATATCGATACCTTAAGATTCTTGACCTGCTTTGCCGAATAATTCTTCAAGGTAAGTTCTAACGTAAACTCTCTGCCTGAAACTGTCTGACCTTCTTTCACATTATAATCATCCATCATTACACGTGGAGTTGCTGCTTCCACATTCCGGGCGTTACAGAAAATAAGCAACACCAGTACTATTAGTGTATATATTCTTTTCATGTTTTTCATTCCTCCTCTTATGATACAAATTAGGGTTTGTACGCGAAACTCTTTTATGTTTTGTACGCATAGCAGTTTGTCTGATTTAGTTTTTATAAATGCGTGCGCTTGGATAAAAAGTTTTGTTTCTATGACTGTTTGTCCGAAAAAAGAGTT
>CADBCZ010000006.1 GCA_902793335.1 uncultured Lachnospiraceae bacterium | reverse complement strand
TGTAAGCCTTTATTTATAAGCTCTTGCGACCCTTCGTGTTCATCTCTCTTGCGCCGCAACAGATGTAATATTAACACAGGACAATACATAAGTCAACACCTTTTTTATAAAAATTTGAAATGTTTTTTTCAAAAGATAATATTATGCAAATTCCCCACAATATCTAGTAGTACATTATTTTCATACAACAATTTCAGCACATTCGATTCACAAACTTTTTGAGTCAAATCCTGACTTGCGGGTATTGTACTCGTAATAGATAAGACCAAAAAAAAGATCCATATTATTATCAGGCCTTTAATCGCACCAAGCATTCCTCCCCCCAACCGATCTATAGATTTAATGATCGGTATCGATTGTATACCCTTTGCCAGCAATCCCAGAAATTTAAAGATCACAACACAGAACAGAGACAGCACGAGAAATACTCCTCCATTTAATATCACAACCGCTATTGATTTGGATATGTAATCATAAACACCTATTGCCTCAAGTACATCATAAGTTTCTACATTATTATTATTTAAAATGTTATTCTTCATCACATTCGGCAACGGAAGCCCTTCTATAATTTCTACCTGCACACCTTTGGATTCATTATCTGAATCCTTTGAAAAGTCAAGTTCATGTGCAATATATACCGCCAGTTTTTCGTCAGTATCTGTATTTTCCTTAAGATAGCCACTTACTGTGGGCGCAAAATACAGCCCTATTAAAATACCTGCAATAACTCCCGCCACTGAAATAAGCACACGGAATAAACCGTGTGCCCATCCTATAATAACATTTACCAAAAATACTATTCCAATAATAAGACATACTTCGTTCATTGCTTTTCCTTTTCTCCAACATGTTTAAGACGTATGACTTCAGAATCATTATCGTATAAAACAATATATCTTCGGCTATATCCGGTAGGAATTATATCGACTATATTCTTCCCAAAGGTATAATCAAACTTTAATCCACCCTTTATATTATAAATCTTACACTGATTACCGCCTGCAAACAGAATTTCCTTATCAGTCATCCGTACGTTTTCATAGCTGAAATCAATTTTCCTGCTCATTACTTTACGTCCGTTGGTATTATACAACTCCATAACGTAAGGTGCTCTTTTTTCACCATCATTTGATTCTTCATTATTCTCAACAACTACTCCAATATACTGTTGATTGAAGAAAATACTTTTTATCTCTTCTTCAAAAGAAATTTTTGTTTTCTCACTAGGTTTTTCCTTCATTGAATAAATAATAATCTGATTATCACCGAACGCACAGATGGTGTTATTGTCCATAAATTCTACCTTAGGTACTATCGTATCCTCCAACTGATACCCCGCCATCAGACGATCTGCATTTTCATTGACCCCGACAGGACCGAAATTGTATGCAGCAAGTCCATTCTTGATATTAGCTCCATCAATATACAAATATGTGGAAAAGAGCTTTTCACCATCATTCGAAAGATCAACGTCCATCGGATAGCCGCTCTGATTAATAGTTGTCTGTATCTCAGAAATCTGGTCACCGTTCTTATCATAAATGTTGATATAGTTCACCTTTTCTCCCTCAAGTATTACAGCAAACTCCCCTTGGGAAGCTACAGAAACATCGCATATATTATATGGCATCGAAGTACTGCTAACCTTTCCCTCTTCATCGAAAATATACACATCATTTCCACTAAGATCCGCAATAGCGGCATACTTTCCGCAGACATCTGCAGTCGGCATCTTCATGGCATACGTTTCATTCCACACTGCGCCACCTTTTTCATCAACATATGTAACTCCATCTTTACTGTATTTAAGCAAAGAGTTCTGATATGCGATATAGTCCAGCATAGCGCTGTTTTTAACGTTAGTCTTCTCCACAACTTCATAACCGTTGAAATTCCTCTGTGTCAGATAATGGAGAATAAATGCACCCGTACCCACTACCAAAAACACCAGCAACACACGAATCAATGAAGAAAAGTCGACATTTCTCTCCTCATTCTCCTCCTCATCGTACGTCTCTTCATCCACCGGTTCCTTAGCATTGTTGCTTCGAATCATAAAATATTTCAAAAAACTTTTCTTTTCGCCTTGTTCATTACTTTTTTTCATATCAATAACCTTTTTCCTTAGTTGTGACATTTAAATGATATTATAACACGTTCCGCCGCAATATACAAACCCGTTATTTTATTGTAGGAATCATGATTTTATCACCCTCATGAATCTCATCCGCCTCGTCCATGCCGTTAGCTTCCATCAGTTCAGTAACATGTCCCACGGAATTATACATTTTAAAGCTTATAGAGGAAAGGGTGTCTCCATTTTGCACTACATAGTATTTAGGAAGATTCTCCACTGCATTTTTTACTTTGTTGATGGTCTGCTCCGTGGGTATTTCTTTTTTGGGAGTTGTCTGCGCAACCGTCACCACCTTTTCAGCCTTCTCTCCAACTGCTATCTGTTCCAATCCCCTTTCCGCAATGTAGCTTTCCATCTTTCCAAGCATTTTATAATTAGAAAACACTGCCACTCCAAGACCTAAAACGGCAACTGCAAGACAACTGCACAACGCACACAATCTCCTGTTCATTCGTTCTATTCTTGATGATCGTCCCCTCTCCTCCATAATACGTCTATAATTTTTCATAACAGCTTCATCCTGCAGATCTTCATCTGCCTTTTCAGACTTATCATTCCCTCTGGAAATAATCATAAAGTTCTGCATAGCCTCATTGCGTGCATAATAAATATAATATCCACTCTGCCTGCAAAGATAGTTATTCTCAATCATATAAAAAGCATCTTCATTTTCCAACGAATCCATAATATACAGAACTTTGTCATCACCCGAAAAATTATCTACATGAAGCTTAAGTATCATATCATTTACATCAGTCGAGAACCCCATCCGTGACAAAAACCAGCCAACAACTGTCAGGTCAGGAAAGTATGCCTTTACTTCTTTGTATATTTCTCCCCAGGTATCATCATTAAATGTGGACTCCTCCAAATCCAGCTCCAAATTCTGAGCAGCCAATGCACCGCTTATAAATACAGCCTCTCCAAGAGCGCTCTTTTTACTCTCTCCAACCAATATGGCTCCTCTGGCATAGGATGAATTAGGATCTGCAAGCCCCGTCAGGTACGTCATAACATAATCCTCGATATAAATCCGTCTGTTTCCCGTCGGCGTACCTATCTGCCTTATATTCTTCGGCAGGGCAATCCCCGAAAATATATCTTCTTTCGTATTTTTATCCTTATCATATACTATCTCGATCATGACCTTCATTCCTTTCCACAGCATTTTTGCTTTCAAATAAAATATCATGAAAGAAACACTTATCATGTCTAACCTTGTCCACAACTCCTTTAAAATGCCCGCAAAATGACAAATATTGTGTTAAATAATTCTAAAAAACGACATACCGATTTTGTTTAATACAGGCTCAACCGGGTAATACTTTTCATAAAATATAATATGTGAGGTGATATAAATGAAACCTGTTTACTGTAATGCCTTCGAAAAAAATTCGGATATAAAACTTGGAGGCGTGATTGAAAATATATTAAAGAAGAAAAATGCAGGAATAGACAATATTGTAATTCTATGCATAGGTTCAGACAGAGCAACCGGCGATTGCTTAGGGCCCTTAGTTGGAAATCACCTTAAAATCACCCTACCGCAAATTGCAGTATTTGGCACTCTGGAATGTCCTGTACACGCTATGAATTTGGAAAGCACGGTAGAAACCATTTATGAAAGATATGACAATCCGTTTATAATTGCAATTGACGCTTCATTGGGAATTCCAGAGCATATAGGCTATGCAACTGTCAGCAGCACACCCTTATTCCCCGGGAAAGGTGTAAATAAAAAACTGCCTGCGATAGGAAATTTATCCATCACAGGCATAGTAAACGTTGCCGGTTTCCCAAATTCAATTTTATTGCAGAGTACCAGACTGCACACGGTCATGACCCTTGCAACCTGTATCGGCAAAGCGATAAGTTACTGCTATCTTCCCGCACCTCTGTAAGCGGCAATTGCTTCCGAAACCGTTTCTGCAGTTCCGTCTTCCATAAGCGATATCAGATCAGCAACTTTATCAGGAGTACAAAACTCCTTACCCAGAATCGCTCCATAGTTATTTGCCACACCAAGCAGAGAATTCTGAATATCTTCATCCAATACCGACATGCTCTCCTCCAGCGTCTCAAGACGCAATTTCATATCCTCCAGATGACCCAATCTCCTGTCATTTATCTCATTAGTCAGAACCTGCTTTGTCTCATTCTCAAAAACTGTCATAGCTTCCTGCTTTTCAGCACTTATATCAGACAGCTCCTGCTCCAACTCAGTTAACTTGTCATCATATTTGTCAAGACCGTACTGACTGTCATCCTTGTCTTTATTGATCTTGTTACGGATAGCTTTCATCTGTCTCTTGTTAGCTGCTATCTCATCCCTTATCTGCCTTCCATCTAGCAGAGTGTCATAGTGCTTAATCTTAATCTTATTTAAGATAAGAACGTATACAAGAGTTATCAGGAACAATGCAGCAGCTACTATCAATGTACATCCCAGCGCCAGCTGATCCGGTTTTGTTTTAAACAAAGAACCCTTGCAAATTATATAAATCAGAAATGGGACACCTGCATAAGCAGCAATCATAGACAAAACAAGTACCGGATACTCCCAGATTCTCTTAGTCATAAACAGCGCATAGAAAAATCCCGTTCTTGAAAAAGCAGGCAAATGTTTAGCTTTGAATAAAGTTCTCATCTCTACCTGAAGCTGTCTGTTTTCCTCTGCCAGCTCAGAAGTTTCATAAGAGACTCTCTCTCCTATCCTTTTGGATTTAGCTTTGTCCCTCTTATTCCAAACCGCTCTGGTCTTCGCTTTATTGGCATCAAGCTGATCGTCATAAACTTTCTCTATTTCAATCTTTCTTCTCTTTATTGTCTGTGCAATTTCATCCTGAATGGATTTCTCCTCAGATGCTATGCTTTTCTTCAAGTTTTTTTCCTGAATACGATATTCTGCCATCTCTTTTTTTAACTGTTCAACAGCTTCAAGATCCGTTTGAACCTGATACAGATAATCGACATTCTCATCAAATACACTTTCCTGCATTTTTCCGCCAGTCCTTTCCTGCATGCACCAAGTATGCATTCATCATCTTGTGTTTTCATCATAGTCAAACACTATATTTATTATTTTATATAATAACAAACATATTTTTTAAATACAACCTTATTTTTTTAACCTTTTGATTGTTTTTATCAACAAAGTATTATATACTATTATCAACCTTATTTTGAAACTATATATGGATTCGGGAGGTGAAAACAATCAACATACTATTTTTTTTAACGCCCAAGGCCGAGGTTGCATATGTGAAGCGCAACGATTCCTTGCGGCAGGCACTTGACAGAATGGAGAAACACCAGTATTCTTCAATCCCAGTGTTAAGTGATGAAGGAGAATACACCGGAACTGTAACAGAAGGAGATATGCTTTGGTATCTGTTACATAACAACCTTGGTATGACAGATATTCAATTAGAAGAACTTCCTTTAGAGGCAGTTCCAAGAAGAAATGACTATGCCCCTGTTAATGCAAGTTCCAACATGGAGGATCTTCTTAATAAAATTATGCAACAGAATTTTGTACCTGTTGTAGATGATTGTGATTGTTTTATCGGTATAGTCAAACGACGTGACGTTATACAATATTACTACGACAGAGCTTAATAAAAATGAGCAGACATAACATCTGCTCATTTTTATTACATATATTCCTTTAATGTCTCAGGATCAATCTTGATACGATTATCCATGGTCTTCATAATATTAGCTATCTGAATTTCTTTATAAACCGCATCACTATTGAGATTGAGAATCTCATTTTTTGAAAAGCTTAAAACCATCGGCCTTAAGATATCTCTGTCATTCTCAGTCAGAACAAGTCCCTTATCACGATTGGTCAACTCAACGCAAACTCCGGGATACAATATCTGTACACTGTTAAGTAAATGTTCCACCATCTGTGGATTATACTTGTCAGTATCACCCTGTAACATTCTTATCGCATCCACCTCTGTGTGAGGCTCCATATCAATCTGCATTGCCGTACACTCATCATATGCATTTGCTACCAACAAAGCCTGAACAGCAGGCAACAACTTCTTCGGTGCATTTTCCGGAATATATTGAACCTGACAAAGCTGCATCAGAATGCCCTTAACTCCAACCGGAAGATTAAACGAATTCGATATCTTATCTATTCCGGTTATAACCGCTCTGGCAACTTCACCCATTTCTTTATCGTCAAGCCCTTCCGTCTTGCTTCGAAGTTCAGGTCTGACCGTAAGCTTTCCTAAATCGTGCAACAGCGCAGCCACAACAATCTCAGTCTGTGCCATAATATCGAACTTTGCTCTATGCGCTATCATCGCCGCAAGGATTGCAACATTTAAAGAGTGTTTGTAAATGTAATCCTCAGGACTTCTGAGATTCTGATTAAAGTGAATCTTATGATTAAGTCTTCCATATCTTCTTATAAGCTCATCAACCTGATTCATAAGTTGCTTAGGAGCTTTATCGTTCATTATCAAATCAAGCGATTCTTTTATACTGAACACTGCCATAGTCTGAAATCTCTCAAATTCCATCTCCTCCTCAGACATTGGCGGAAGAGGTTCTGCAGGCTCAAGAATATATAAACCAATCAATCCAAAATTGTTAACACTTTCAATACCCTGTTTTGTAAGGCGATCATCTCTTCCATATAACAATACTCCCCGTTTGTTATATATAGGTCTCGCCAAGCGCATACCAATCTTCAAGTCTTCAGTCTTAACGTATATCATATGTGCCACCTCCAAATACATATGTAACCAACCGGTAAGTTAGCAGTTACATACCTTCTATGCAAACATAATGTCATTGTATCATTACAACTCGCAAATATCAATGACAGAAACATGAAACTTTTCACAAAGCACCGGCTTTTGCCAAGTCATATGAGTACATATCATATCATCAATCTCTATATCCGATTTATATTTTAATCCCGAAAAAATCCTTCTCTTTTTATCGCCGATTATATCACCGGCGTTAACAAACATATTTTCATCAGTAATTAAATATGCCGCATCAAAAATAACTTTTCTCTCCCAGAACCGTCTCCATTTATCTAACAGCAAAACTGCAAGAGCTCTTTTCACACCATGATAATTTCTAATAGAATATACTCGCAAAACCAATCCCCATTCATCATACGCCAGTTCCACAAGATTAGTTATTCTCGGAATCTGATACTCTGTTACTATTTCTATTTTTTCATAATGATTTTTAACCGAAGTCAAAATCGAATATATATCCTTTACATTCCATTTAGAACTACCCAAGACAATAACAGCAGTATCGTAGTTTTTCACACTTTCTTTAATTTTAGAAAAAATAAAATCGCAGTTTTTGATGAACTCATTTTTTATTGCCATAAACAACACATCAGATATATCAAGCTTTTTTGCAATCTCACTATCAGCCACCACCACCGTTTCCGATGTGTCAAAATCCTTAAGCAAAGTCTCAATCTTTTTTAGTTTCCTATCAGATAGAGAACCGTCCTCAGCATTATTTACAATCACACTTATTCCGTTAAATCCGCATTTTGGCTCTTCCTCTATTATTAAATCCTTTTTCCAAAGAAAAAACTTTCCGCCGTTTCTTCTGCCCTTTCGAAAATATACATAGTAAATCTTTTTCTTCTTATTCATTAACAGATCCCCACCATCGCCTGATTTTCATTAACGATAGTATATGTATATTGATATAGACAGCTATTTATTCATGCTTAGTTCATTCAGCCATATGTATGGCGCCCTCCTTCCAGCTCAACAATAAGTCTCTCAGTTCCTCATAGCTTTCGACATGATTGACCTGATCTCTAAGCTTTGACGAATTCGGAAAACCTGTCGTGTACCATGCAACATGCTTGCGCATCTCATGTATGCCAGAATATTCACCTTTGTACTCGACCATCATCTTTGCATGGCGGAGCATAACATCCACCATTTCGGAAAGTTTAGGTCTTTCCGGCATATAACCCTCAGCAAAGTACGTCTTTAATTGTGAGAATATAAACGGATTACCTTTTGCTCCACGACCTATCATAAAAGCATCACACTCTGTCTGTTCCCTCATACTTATTACATCCTGCGGTGTGAGTATATCTCCGTTACCTATAACCGGAATCGAAACCGCCTCTTTGACTCTTCTGATAATATCCCAGTCAGCTTTTCCCGAATAATACTCGCTCCTCAGTCTTCCATGAACAGCAACTGCAGCGCCTCCGTTTGCTTCAATAATTTTAGCAATTTCTACAGCATTTACATTATCAGCATCGAAACCTTTTCTTATCTTAACTGTTACAGGTACATGAACCTTTTTTACCATCTTAGCTATTATCTCGCCCACAAGTTCCGGCTTCTTCATGAGCGCAGAGCCTTCACCATTATTGACGATTTTCGGCACCGGGCAGCCCATATTGATATCTATAAAATCAAAGCCTTTTTCCTCGACCACCAGCGCCATCTCTGCCATTATATCCGGTTCAGAGCCAAAGAGCTGTATTCCTATGGGATGTTCAACCTCCTCATATTTCATAAGAGGAGCTGTATTCTTATTCTTATAAAGAATAGCTTTCGCACTCACCATCTCGGTATAGAGAATATCGCACCCCTGTTCCTTGCATAACAAGCGAAATGGCAGGTCTGTAATGCCTGCCATAGGAGCTAGAATCAACTTGTTCGAAAAATCAATATTAACCATGGTTAAAATACCCTTCTGATATATCAAGATTATTTCTGCTTGTGATATAAAATATTCAAGCCC
This sequence comes from uncultured Lachnospiraceae bacterium, assembly GCA_902793335.1. GTDB lineage: Bacteria > Bacillota > Clostridia > Lachnospirales > Lachnospiraceae > CAG-590. Next base: position 69,785 of record CADBCZ010000006.1, on the reverse strand, counting down.
TTAAGTGTAAGATTCGGATCATAGTGATGTATACTATCAGTCTCATCATAAATTATTTTTCCAAGACCTCCTGTCGCTACCACAGTCATCTTATCAAGTCCGGCCTCTTCTTTAACTTTACGAATAATGTATTCCGTCTGTCCTATATGTCCGTAAACAAGTCCGGCCTGCATTGATGAAATGGTATCCTTGCCCAACACCTTGTCAGGTTTCATAATTTCAATCTTTGGCAACTTAGCCGCATCCTGCCACAACGCATGCGCAGCAATTCTTATACCCGGAGAAGTAACTCCACCAACCAGCGTAGCATCCTCCAAAATCAGGTCATGGGTCGTAGCAGTTCCGTAATCAATAACCAGAACAGGTCCGCCGTATATTTCATATGCAGCAACAGCATCAACGATTCTGTCAGCACCCATCTCTTTGGGATTAGGTATTGCAATCTTGATTCCTGTCTTAATTCCCGGTTCTACTAAAATCGGGGTAACATTGAAATATTTGATCATTCCGTTAATAATATGATGATTAACATCCGGAACAACCGAAGCCATTATCGCAGCATCTACAATATCCCTCTTAAATCCTCTGCTGTGTAAAAGGTCATAGAAAAATATTCCATATTCATCCGAGGTTCTTGGAATCTTTGTTGTCATCCGAAATGTGCCATGTAATTCATCCCCGTCAAACAAACCTATTGTAATATTAGTATTTCCAACATCTAATGCAAGTAACATACCATAATTCCTTTCTTATCACTTAACAATAATAACTGTCTTCATTCTACAGGAATATCCTCTCCCAAAATAAATACTTTGTAGAACAATTCAAGACTTTCCATAAGCTCTCTCTTCGTCTGCTGATACTGCTTAATCTTCAAGGCACATCCTATCTCGTCATAGAGTATATCATCCTCATCAGCTATGGTTACAAAATTGAGATGTCCGTCTTCATCAAACTCAAGTGTGATGATTCCACCTATATCCTCAGTAAACAATACACACATTGCTTTAAGTTCATCTTTTATAGCATCCGGGAGCCTGTCAAACTCCGGATTTAAATAATATTTCTCCTCATATTTTGATGAGGCACATAATACTACTTTATTGTCGTTCATTAATTATCCCCACTTATTCATTTTCTTACGTAAACATCAGTTTAAGTTTTATTACGTTCCAAACATTTACCATTTTATCAATTATCCTAATCCATTTCAAGTACAATTAAGTGCCTTATATTTTAAAGATTGCAACATTCAACATTATAAAGTATAATAATAGTCTAAAAAGCGTACACATCCGTATGCTTGCACAAAAAGCTAACTACATTCATGAAAAGAGGAAAACACTATGTTAAATCAACATTTTATAGACATGTGCGGACAGAAATCCGTAATCAGAGAATTATTCATGTATGGACGTGAACGTGCTGCCGAGATTGGATATGAGAATGTATTCGATTACAGCCTCGGCAATCCGTCAGTAGCTCCACCGGAAAGTTTTACCAAAGAAATGATTAGATTACTCAACGAATGTGAGCCTGTAAGCCTTCACGGCTATTCTCCGACTTTAGGTATAGATTCTGCAAGAGAGGCCGTAGCCAAATCATTAAACGATCGTTTCGATATGCAGTACGAAAAGAAGGATATATTTATGGTAAGTGGCGCAGCAGGAGCTATCGCTCACTCCGTAAGAGCCGTCACAAAACCCGGGGATGAGGTCATCACATTTGCACCATTCTTCCCGGAATACAGACCTTACATCGAAGCTACCGGTGCTACATTAAAAATAGTTCCTGCAGACATCAATAATTTTCAGATTAATTTCGATGCATTCATAGATATGATAAATGACAAAGTTATGGCGGTCCTTATCAACACCCCTAACAATCCTTCCGGAATCGTTTACTCTACTGAAACCATCGATAAACTTGCAATGATCCTGACAGAAAAAGAAGAAGAATTCGGTCATCCGATATATATCATTTCTGATGAACCATATCGCGAGATTGTTTTTGAAGGTGTTGATTCACCATTTGTTGCCGCACATTACAATAACACTATTACATGTTATTCATTCAGCAAGTCACTCTCACTTCCGGGTGAGCGAATCGGATATATAGCAGTCAATCCGGCTTGTGGAGATTCCGAACTTCTTGTGGATATGTTCGGACAGATTTCCAGAGGCATTGGACACAACTGTCCCCCAAGTATCATTCAGCTTGCAGTTTCAAAATGTTTATACGAGACCTCTGATTTATCTGTTTACGAAACGAACAAAAACATCCTTTACACTGAACTATCCAAAATAGGATACGAAATTGTTGAACCGGGCGGAACCTTCTACATGTTCCCAAAAGCATTAGAAGACGACGCTGTTGCATTTTGTAACAAGGCAAAAGAATTAGACTTAATAATAGTCCCAAGTAACTCATTTGGAGTTGACGGTCACTTCAGAATCAGCTATTGTATTCCTACTGAAAAAGTAGAACGTTCCATCGCCGCATTCCAGAAACTTGCAGATATGTATTTATAAAATAAAAGTAACAAAGGGCGTATGCAAATGCATACGCCCTTATTGTCTATATTAGTTAATATCTCAATACTTAAATCAAGCTTTACCAACTGATCCGAAGAGTTCCATCTTCTCTTTAACAGTAGCCTTGATTGCTTCAGCACCAGGAGCAAGAAGCTTACGAGGATCAAATCCTTTACCTTCTTTGTCCTTACCTGCCTCGATATACTCACGAGTAGCTTCCTGGAATGCAAGCTGGCACTCTGTGTTAACGTTGATCTTAGAAACACCAAGTGAGATAGCTTTCTTGATCATATCCTCAGGAATACCTGTACCACCGTGAAGAACTAAAGGCATAACACCTGTCTTTTCCTGAACTGCTGCAAGAGTCTCGAATGAAAGACCTGCCCAGTTATCAGGATACTTACCATGGATGTTACCGATACCTGCTGCAAGCATATCTACACCAAGGTCAGCGATTGCCTTACACTCATTAGGATCTGCACACTCACCTGCACCTACAACACCATCTTCTTCTCCACCGATTGAACCAACTTCTGCCTCGATAGAAAGACCAAGCTGATGAGCTACATTAACAAGCTCTTTAGTCTTATCAATGTTCTCCTCAAATGGAAGTGAAGAACCATCGAACATGATTGAAGTAAATCCGGCTTTGATACACTTATAACATCCGTCATATGTACCATGATCTAAGTGAAGTGCTACAGGAACAGTAATTCCTAACTCTTCATCCATTGCCTTAACCATAGCTGCTACTGTCTTGAATCCTGTCATGTACTTACCTGCACCCTCAGATACACCAAGGATAACCGGGCTGTTGAGTTCCTGAGCTGTTAAAAGAATAGACTTTGTCCACTCAAGGTTGTTGATATTGAACTGACCAACTGCATACTTTCCTTCTTTTGCTTTCTTAAGCATCTCTGTTGCTGATACTAACATTTAATTAACCTCCGTAAATATTAAATATATATATTGCCTGAAAAAAATTGACCGTTTGCAACTTGTTCCAAACAATGTCTACACCATATTATACTCTAACAATCAAAAAAATGAAAGAAAAATTTTTCTTTCATTTTTTCAAAAGCGTAAATGCACCAAAACCAATAATAATTATAAGAACCGAAAGAACAATCACAACAACCGCTTCCATATGTGAAGTTCCCTTTTTTGATGTATCTTCAGACTCAGCTTCAGTATTCTCCTCGGCTTCAGTGTCCTCTTCATCCTCACCATCCGATTCTTCATCTTCTTCATAAGCTATCTGTGTGGAAGCTTCTTCCGTTACCGTCTCTGTTGTCGCTTCGGTTGTTGTTTCCGTCGTTGCTTCTGTCTGCTGCTCGGTACCTTTCTGCTGCATAAAATCCCACGCAGAATTAATCGCAGGTTGAGCCTCTGTTGTCTTTTCTGACTTTTCATCAGAATCATCTTCATAAGCAGACTGCGGTGAACCTGTAGTCTCTTCCCTGGTTATTCCAAGTTCTTCATCAAATTTACCATTAAGATAATCCTGATATGCAGCCGACGCTCCACCTGCGTCCGGCGAATAACCATGTGCAGAAAGCCATGCTTTTGCCTGGGCCTTCTCTTCCTCTGTATATGCTTTTGCATTTATCCCAAAAACAAGACAGCCGGTCAATACCAAAACAAATACGAATAATATATGTTTTATCTTGCTCATTGCTCTATTATTAATTACTTTCACCATAATTTCCATAATCACCGTAGTAGCGTCCGTAATAGTTACCGTAATATCCCTTGCCATAGTAACCTTTGCCGCCCATCTCTACTTTATTAAGAACAGCACCGAGAATTCTACATCCACTCTGATCCAACTGCTTCTTAACTCTCTGCACGATCTTGTAACTTACATTATCTGTTTCGATTACAATAATTGCGCCATCACTTTCTTTTGCAACAATAGCTGCATCGATAACACTTCCGAGAGGAGGGCAGTCAATTATAACATAATCAAATTCCTCTCTTGTCTGTTCAACCATTTTTTTGAATCTTTCACTACCCAAAAGCTCTGATGGATTAGGTGCAGTCTGTCCAGTGAACACGATACTGAGATTATCAATGCTTGTCTCATATATAATCTCATCGAGTTTTGCCTGTCCGCTGAGATAATGTGCCAATCCCTTTGTCTCTATATCAACACCGTAACGAACAACTGTTACAGACTTTCTTATATCAGCATCAATATATAATACTTTCTTTCCATCCTCTGCCAATGATTGTGCAAGATTAAATGCAACAACAGATTTTCCCTCATTAGGTACCGAGCTTGTCAGAGCAATTACTTTAATATCATCTCCTGAAAAACTAATGTTGGTACGTAATGTCTTATATGCCTCGTTAGACTTAAAATCCAACTCTTCTTTCTTCTCAAAATTAACCTTCATAAAGCTCACCTTTCTATGAAAAACAATGAATACACACAGTCACATCAATATATCACTATATTTTTATGCCTTTTTCTTTGCTTGCTTCTTCTTTTGTTTATTCTCTTTCTTTCTGGCCTTATTAGCTTTCATCATATCCTTATCATGTCCTCTTGTTGCCTTCTTAGAAGTTCCCTCCTGTAAAGGAATAAGACCAAGTGTATTGATACCAAGATATCTCTCAACATCCTCTGTTGTATGAATGGCATCATTCATTAAGTAGAGAACAAGAATAACTCCGACTGAAAGAACAAATCCCAAAACAGCTCCTATAAGTGCATTCTTAGTAAGACTTGGGCTGGTTGGATGTTCCGGTACATTACCGTAATCGGCTACATTAGGTTCTTCTGTTTCCATGATCGTACCCATACGTTCTGCAGAAACATCTGTAAGCTTATCAACTATTGTCTTAGCCATATACGGATCGTGATTGCTTACTGTAATATTAATGAAACGGGTATTAACCGGATTGTTAACTACGACTGTTCCGACAAACTGCTCATAATCCATATCAAGCTCAAGATCTTCAATAACCTTTTCAACTACAGGACGACTTGTGATAAACACCTGATAATCCTGAGTAAGTGAAGATCCAACCTGAAGGTCGGTAAGCGATGTAATACTTGTTGACTTAGTCATAACATATAATAATGATGTTGAACTATACACAGGATCCATAAAAGCAGTGGTGTATCCTGCTGCTACTCCAAGTCCGAGTGCAGTTGCAAGAATGATAATCCATATCTTTCCAAGCAATACGAAAAACAGTTCTCTTAAATCAATTTCAATTTCGTCATTTCTTTCTTCAATCATGATAAAATAATCTCCTATATTCTTTCCTCACATGCAACAGTTAATAGTTTAATCAAAAATATATTTATTTTCAATCATTTTTTTCGGGTTACGTGAAAAAGTTTTTTCCAGATAATCCTGTCCACACTTCTTCTCAATCCACGAAGCATAATCATTAATGTACGGTGCTCTTTCTTCCATATCATGAGCATCGGTACCAAAGAAGCTGATATATCCCTCTCTCACTAACTTCTTGCACCATCTCGCATTCTCATCCAAAATGCCGCCATACACACTGGATATATTCATTTGCAGCAGAACTTCCATTCTGGTTAATTCATCTATCCTGTCTATGTGCTTAAACAGACATCTGTAACGCTCAACATGTGCAATGATAGGACGAAATCTAGCGTTTTGAATTTTCTGCATAGCATCAAATATCTGGCTGTAACTCGTCCTTATATTAAACTCCACCAAAACATACTTGGTGTCATTCATTGTCTGAATCTTTCCATCTTTCAAGTCCTGAATAATTCCCTCCTCATAGAGGATTTCTGTACCAAAATACAGATCAAGGTCAGGATACTTCTTCTGCACTTCCGTTTTGAACTCTTCGAAACGCTTCTTAAGTTCTTCGCGTGTACACTTATTCTTTCCTCTCATATAATGAGGAGTCAAGAGAATGCTTCTTGTTCCCTCCTTATATGATAAGTCAATCATAGAAAGAGCTTCTTCCATTGTCTGTGCACCGTCATCAACTCCCGGAAGAATATGACAGTGTATATCAAAATACTCCATTGTATTTTCTCCTAAGAATCTGATTTATTTCTCATCGAGTTATAAATACCAATCAGTAACATTGCAAGTACCACCGCAAAAGCCGAAATACTTGTCATAACTTTAACACTCCATAGTATACATTCCATTATAAATAAGTATAAATAGTCAGGTTCTATATATAAATGTAAGTATGGTTTAATAAATGCCATATATATGGTAATTGCTACCGCTACCGCACTGGCAGACAATTCTGCAAATGCTATATGCTTAACTCCACGCTCTCTTCTCTGATCCATGAATATCATGAAAACTATACCTATTATTCCATTAATAATAAATATTATTCCTCCAACAGAAAAGGCTTTCATATAACTCTTCTTAACATTTGTAATATACGGAGAAACATTGCTTTCCGGAATTCTTACATCCGTTTCACCATCCAATATCTTAATGGAATTCTGCTTTACATTAAACAGGAAGTCTTCATAACTTGATATCTCTTCCGGAATGGTATTGGTATCTTTATACTGCTCTGCCATCTGAGAGATATATTCCGAATAAGCATATCTGAAATATCCACTTGACTGCATATTCTGCATAATTGTATCTTTATTGAATATACTAATATATATACCAACCATTACCACAATAGCAATAAATGATAAAGCGGTAGTTATAGTCATGATATTTCTGGTATATCTTCTTATCTTTCTTCTTCTGGTATGTCCCGGTCTTGCTCTTCGACTCTTCGGCTTAATAAATACCATACACTTAGTTACCAAAAGAATTACCGAACATATTATAGTTATCACTATCGCAACGATTGCGACTGCATCCACGGTATATATAACACTGTCCGGAATAAGCTGCTCTTTTTTAGACAAATTAATTTTTTCATTGTCCTTCGTTGTTACTACAATATCACCGTCTTCAAATTTAACCGATGCATTGGCTTCTTCCTGTTCAGGACGATTCTGTAACTTATTCTTAGCCTCTGTCTGATTAGACATTGAATCCCACACATCTATATCACCTGAAGGTAATTCTGTATTTCCGTCAGAAGCTTCCCCATTTTTTTCTGTTGTGGTCTTCGATCCGCTTTTCTTTCCGTCTGTATCTTCTTCATCATCGGGATCTTCATATGCAGATTCAGAACCTGCCTTTTTATCAGTTGACGAGTCACCGCCCACTTCATACAGATAACCTCGCTCTATACCTTCCGCAACGCTTCCATACATCTGAGCCATAGCACTCTGACACTGTTCAGCTGTAAGGTCCACATCATCCCCCGAAAGATATGAAGTTAACGAATTAATATATGCAGAACCTGCACGATATGTCTTTCCATCATAACTAAAGGTTCCACTTGCAGCAGCTATCAACCCTGCCTCGTCACTGTTGATATCTCCTGCAAATACAACCTTACCCGGAATCATCACACATGATAATACCGCAATTACAATTATGAGCAGACTTTTAAGTTTACTTCTTTTACTGATTCCGAACATATACTCCTCCGTTACCGATACATAACCCAGACAATTTTCCCTTTTACAGAACATAAGCTGCTGGACACATATCCAACAGCTTATGTATAAAATTTAATACTTAATTGTCGCTAATTATTGATTAGTTTAATGTAGCTGTAATAACCTTAGCATCAACAAGTTTCTTAACGCTTGCGTTAGCTGTGATGTCACCAGCGATAACTACATTAGCACCCTCAACAGTGTAATCAAATGCAACACCATCGATCTTAAGTGATGTAGCTGTTACATCTGTGAACTTAACGCCGTTAACTGTTACAGCCTTAGCTGATGTAAGAGCGATTGCAACAGGTGAGAACTTCTTAGCCTGAGCAGCCTTAACAGTTACAGTAACCTTAGTAGCCTTGTTAGTCTTAAGGAACTCTCTAGCCTCTTTAACTGTCTTAGTTGTCTCTTTAGTTCTAGCGTTGATTGTTAATGTTACAGCATCTGTGTCTTTAAGACCTGCAGCCTTAACGATGTTCTCGAAATCAGCAGCAACCTTAGTAGCATCAAGCTCGATGTCAGCCTTGAATGACTCAGCAGCACCAAGTGCAAGAGTAGTCTTGCTTACAGTAACTGTAGCAGTAGCTTTCTTGTTAGTACCGTCTGTAGAAGTAGCTGTGATTGTAACAACACCAGGCTTAACAGCAGTAACAACACCCTTAGGAGAAACAGTAGCAACAGTAGCGTCGCTTGTCTTCCATACAAGAGCTTTGTTAGCCTTCTTACCCTTAGTCTTAACAGTAGCCTTGATTGTAGCTGTTGCATTAGGATCAAGTCTTACAGCTGTCTGATCAAAAGCAACCTTAGTAACTTTACCCTTAACAACCTTAACAGTTACAGTAGCTTTCTTCTTCTTGTTCTTCTTAGAAGTAACAGTAATCTTAGCTGTACCAACTTTCTCAGCCTTAATTACACCCTTCTTAGTAACAGAAGCAACAGACTTCTTAGAAGACTTGTAAGTTACTTTCTTGTTAGCTGCCTTGTTAGGCTTAACAGTTACAGTTGTCTTCAAAGTAGCTTTCTTACCCTTTGTTAAAGTAATCTTCTTAGATCCTGTTAACTTGTTTACAGAAACTACTTTCTTAACAGTTACTTTTGTCTTTGCGTTTGCAGTTGTGCTAACACCAGCGCTTAATGATAAAGCAAGTGCAAGAGCAACTACAGCAGATTTTACCATCTTCTTCATCTTGATATCCTCTCCTTCATTTTTTTGATTCGTTTCTAAGAATACACCAACATATTACGTTTGTCAACAAAAAATATAAAAATGGTTAAAATATCCATTTCCTATTTTCCCAATTCTGCATTTATAACGTATTATACTAATACCAGAACACATCACTCATAATATCTCTTATATCGACCTTTTTCGGCTTAAAGTCATCCCCGTCTCCAACCAAAGAATCTGCCATACATCCCGTCTCAAAACATACAGAGTATCTATACCCGCGTGCAAATCCATACGATCTTAATATAACATCTTTAGAAAGAGCCAACTCTGTGCTCGCAAAAGCCTTATCCCCCTCCGCAACACGGTACTCTTTCCCTTCGCAGATAAGTTTAAAGGAATTAAAGGGAACACTAAGCCCCCTACCCAAATACTTGACATATGCCTCTTTCAAAGTCCAATACTCCAAAAATCGGTCAGCCACTTCAGCCTCGTCTTTACCGCTCATTATATCATCGTACTCATCCCTGCAAAAACATCTTTTGGCAACTCCCGTCTTATCGGTTCTTTTTTTCTCTATATCAACTCCGACAGGATGATCACTAATTACAATCATTGCGTAATCCCCTGAATGTGACATATTGAAATGTACGCCCGGAATTTCAAGACCGGGTTTTCCGTGCTCATTGTAGGTAAATTTCAGATTTCCTGCCGGAATTTGCAAATGTGTGCAGAGTGCGTACTGCAGAAAAGCTCCCGTGATTATCTGTTTTTTCTTCATCTCTGCATTTACCAGCCTGTCAACCACAGCCCTTCTGTCCGAAATCAACAAATTATATAATGTCTGCAGCTCCTCTTTGGAACATTCGCAGTTTAAGTCAATATAACAACCTTTTAGCATATTATCTCACCCGTAATATTAATATTCTTGAAATTTTACAAATTCATTTTAATACCGCGATATAGAATATTCAACTATAATCTATGCCTTTACCTTGGTTGTTACCGCTGTCTGCCCTACAACAGTTTTCGCTTTTTAAACATCGCCAGACAAAATATAACAACAAATACTGACAGAACAACAACCGACGAATATCCATACTTCCATTTAAGCTCCGGCATGTTATAGAAATTCATTCCATACCACCCCACTATAAGCGACAGCGGCAGAAAAATAGCCGTAATCACCGTAAACAGCTTCATAATGTTGTTAAGTTTAAATGAAAGCACAGCCTCATAAGTCTCCTTAAGCTGCACAGTATACTCCTTCAAACTGATAACATTTTCATTGAGTCTTATCACCCGCTTTGTAAATGCTTCAAATCCCTTCAGGTTAGACACGGGAAACAACTCCATCTCATTGTCGCGCAATATCTCGCCTAAATCTATGAGCTGATCGTAATAATTCCAGATATACATCAGTTCCTTCTTCAGAGACAATATCTCATTTATAAACTCCTTATCCGAATTGTCATTTAATATGTCTCTTTCCAGCACACTCATATTATGTTCCATATTTTCCAGAAACTTTCTGTCATTCAGTATAAGAGCGTCGAGAAAATAGCACAGAAATTTTTCCGGTTCGCTCTCCTTCATTATCCTTTTATCTTCAAAATGTTGAACTGATTGGTTAAACATTTTAAGTATACTCTCATCAGGATCTATAATCGACACGAACAATATCAGATCATTTCTGATATACAACGCCAGCCTGTCCTTTTCCTCTGAAACATAAGGCAGTCTTAACAGATCCAACACAACAAACACAAGCTCACGCGAGACTATAATGTCGCTTCTAAAATTATGCGGATTGTCATTACATTCCACAAGTGTCTCTTTAGGAAAATCATACATGACGTAATCATCTTCCAACTCCCTATACGTAATAAACCCCACCCGGCCACGTTTAAACTCATATAACAAAGCCATCCCTCTTTCCAACAAAAATATATCAATAGTATTCCACACAAACTCTCCTGCATACAAAAAACGTTTATTTTGATCAAAAGAAAAGGGATCGGTCATCAAAACCTATCCCTTATAGTCTCTCTTAACTTGTACAGTGTTCACATCAATCGAAAATATCCTTGAAAAACTCAGTCAACGCATCCACTATCTTCTGGAAGAAGCTCTTAGCTTTTTCCTTGTCAATTCCCATATCCTCAAGCTTATTGAACAGATCTTTAGCCTGTGACTTCATACTGTCGAGATCAAGATCGAGATCATTTATCTTCTTCATCAATGAAATAATAGATTCTTTCTCCTGCTCAGTAACAGTTATTCCAAGCTCTGATGCACCCTGATCGATAGCCTTGCTTATAGCTTCCTCATTGTTAAGATTCTCCTCGACAACCTTAGCTTTAACAAATGCCATCAACTGCTCCACATCATCCGCGCTGATATTGCCCTCCTGCGCCATCTGACTGGTAACTACAAGCTCATTTACCGCAGTATCCATACTTGCAGAGGAAATAGTCTCGCCTGTCAGAGCAGAATATGCTCTCATTGCACCTACAAGCGCAGCAGTACCTGTTATCTCAAATGGTCCCGCAACAATAACATCTGCATCCTTGATTCCCGCTGTAATCAATGCATTAGTATACATTCCCGGTGTACAGTATGATATATTCTTAGTTTCAACATCGATACCGTCACCTTCATCGCCAACAATTACCACAACAGATGATAACGCTCTTGAACCTATAACACTATCATCTAAGTAATCTCCTAAATATTCATGTTCGTCTTCATTAGTTATCTCTCCGACCGTATAATCAGACAGATCATCTTCATCGATTCCCATAAGGTCCATGACCTTATCTTTCTCATCATCTTTAAGATCTGCTCCAAATGACACATATACATCTTCCGGTGCTGCATCAGACAAAGCATCTGCATGAACCGTAAGTCCCGCTGCAGGAAGTGATAAAGTCATAACCGCAGCCATTAAAACAGATGACACACCCTTAGTAAGCTTTCTCATTATAATGTCCTCCTTATATTTCATCACAGAGTTTACCGCAAAAAAACAAATCCGTCAAATTAAGAAATTCTTAACTTGCCCTAGTCGCGCCTTCTTCCAACGCCAAGATAACGTGTTGCATAATAAAACATCTGTGACAGTGTTGTCACCAAAGCCGCAACGTAAGTCATCGCAGCTGCCGAGAGAACCTTTTTGGCTCCGTCATAATCTTCATTATCAAAAATCCCGCTATCCTTTATAGCCATCAATGCCCTATTTGAAGCATCAAACTCAACAGGCAACGTGACCAGCTGGAAAAGAGCTACCAGCGAAAACAACAATATACCATAGAATATAAGCGTTCTTCCCATCGAACCTGCCATAAGACAACCGATAATTATCATCAGCGGTCCCACTCTGGAACCAATATTGCATGCCGGAATTATTGTATTTCTAATCTTTATAGGTGCATATCCCTCTGCATGCTGAACGGCATGACCTGCTTCGTGAGCAGCAACCCCGATAGCTCCTACACTCGTAGAACCGTATACCGATGTCGACAATCTTATAACCTGCCCGTGCGGATCATAGTGATCAGTAAGCTCACCCGGAATATGCTCTATCCTCACATAAGAAAGACCATTTTGATCAAGCACCATTCTGGCTGCCTGTGCACCGGTCATCCCCTTAGAGTTCTCAATCAGATTGTATTTTTCAAAAGTTCCTTTAACCTTCATCTGTGCCCAAAGACCAAGAAGCATAGCCGGCAACAGGAATATAAGATATGTCAGATATCCACTGCTATAACTACCATAACGACCTAATCCACTCGAATAAACGAACGAACCCATTAATATCATATTTATCATAAAAACCACTCCTAACGTATCCGGATTTTATTAATCTTTTTAACGATATTACAGATAGTATGTGTTTATTCTGTGTTTTTAATATTTAAAAAATATGATAAAAAATGAATATTTTCTTAAAAATTTTGTTATAATCATCAACTTCTAATACGCTTTACGCAATCTTTCCAGCCCCGATACAATGTTTCCCTTTTCTGTTCATCAAATTCGGGATGATACTCCTTATCAATTTGCCAGTTGCTCTTAATCTCATCAATATCAGAGTAATAACCCACCGCAAGTCCTGCCAGATACGCAGCACCCAAAGCCGTAGTCTCTGCAACTACCGGCCTGACTATTTTTCCATTTAACACATCCGCCTGAAACTGCATCAGATAATTATTAGCAGATGCTCCACCGTCAACCTTCAACTCAGACACCTTAATACCCGAATCCTCTTCCATCGCTCGTATAACATCAAGGGACTGATATGCCAATGAATCAAGTGTGGCCCTTACAAACTGGGCATTGTCTGTCCCTCTTGACAGACCAAATACCGCACCTCTGGCATAGGCGTCCCAATACGGAGCACCAAGACCTGTAAATGCCGGGACAACATATACCCCACCGGAATCTTTTACAGAATATGCCATCTTCTCGGTTTCAGATGCATCATTTATCATTTTCATCTCATCTCTAAGCCACTTGATAGCAGCCCCTGCAACAAACACACTGCCCTCAAGCGCATAACAAACCTTACCGTTGATTCCCACAGCAATAGTTGTCAGTAACCCACTCTTTGACTCAACCGCCTGCTCACCCGTGTTCATCAAAAGGAAGCATCCGGTTCCATAGGTATTTTTTCCCTCACCTTTATCAAAGCAGCATTGGCCAAACAATGCTGCCTGCTGATCACCGGCGATACCCGCAATAGGGACTTCAGCTCCTATCAAACCGGCATCCGTATTTCCATACATATAGGAAGAATCATTCACTTCCGGAAGCATAGATGACGGTATATCGAATTTTTCAAGCAATTCTCTATCCCAACTCAACTCATGAATATTATATAGCATCGTTCTGGATGCATTGGTGACATCCGTTGCAAAAACGCGGCCATTTGTCAATTTATATAAAAGCCAGGTATCAACGGTTCCAAACAAAAGCTCGCCATTTTGAGCTTTTTCTCTTGCGCCGTCAACATTATCCAATATCCATTTTATCTTTGTGGCAGAAAAATACGGATCTGCTATAAGCCCGGTCTTTTCTCTGATAACCTTGTCATAACCTTCTCTCTTTAATTCCTCGACATAGTCGGCTGTACGTCTGCACTGCCATACGATTGCGTGATAGACCGGTTTACCCGTTTTCTTATCCCAAACTATCGTTGTTTCTCTCTGATTCGTTATTCCAATAGCTGCAAGTTCTGCGGCAGATATGGAATTCTTGGCCATCGCCTCTGCCATCACGCTTGCCTGAGAAGCCCAGATTTCATCCGCGTCATGTTCAACCCATCCCGATTCCGGAAAATACTGTTCGAATTCTCTTTGTGCCATTGATACTATGTTTCCCTGTTTGTCAAAAATAATACATCTCGAGCTTGTTGTACCCTGATCAAGGGCCATTAAATATTTTTTCATCGTCAAACCCTCCGTTAATTATATTCACCCCTGTAATACTAATATTAATACCCCAACTGCTTAGCAATATCATTTAATGCAGCATCTTCCATCTCGTGCTCAAGATCGGGAAGCTTCTCACCGTACTTATTCTCATATGCAATAGACAAAAGTTCATCCGCAAGTCTTGCATTCTTAGGAAGCAACGGGCCGTGAGAATATGTTGCGAAAACATTTTTATATCTTGCACCCTCTGTTTTATCCTCACCGTTATTTCCAAACCCCTTAACTATCGTTCCCATCGGTTTGACATTTTCCCCAAGCCATGTCTGACCGTTGTGGTTTTCAAACCCTACGATAGGAAAGGTATTTCCCGATGCATCGGTATATTCATATATGAAATTACCAATCATTCTCTTATCGCCCGCGGTTGTATAGATATCAATACCACCCAGGAAATCAACCCTGGTGCCATCAGCTGCTTCATAATATTTTCCAAGCATCTGATATCCTCCGCAAATAGCAAGAATTACCGTACCTTTTTCAATCTCAGCCTTTAACCAGTCCGACTTATGCTCAAACAAATCCTTAACTAAGATTTCCTGTTCAAAATCCTGCCCTCCGCCAATGAAAATGATATCGTAGTCATTGTCTTCGGGCACAGAACCAAATGTAACCCTCGATACCTTTGAATCTATCCCCCTCCATTCAAGGCGCTTCTCCAAAGTGCGAATATTACCGTTATCACCATACAGATTTAAAATGTCATAATATAGATGACATATATGTAAGCATTTTTCTGACATAACCAACCTCTTTTCCTGATAATCTTTTTATAATTAAATTTTGTGAATTTTCTATTTTTCAAGTTCTATCCATATAACAGGTCTTATCGCTCCGCCTGTTCTGTTGACTTCCTTCTCGTGTTCAGCCACCTCTCCGTTAACGGTAACCACCGGTGCATATACGTCCGCTTCGTTACCCGGCCTTCTTAACCACCACCACGAAGAACGATATCCCTTCATATCCCATTTATCCACCTTACTCAAGGTATTGATATTAGTTCCCTTAAGTTCAGCCTCATCCGTGATATCAAGTTCTCTGTCAGCATCATCATTAAATGCTTCCATAGCCTCATCTGTTGTCAACAGCGACACAAGATCGCCGTTTTTCTCAATTATCACATCCATCTCGAAGTTACTGAACATATCATAATACTCATCGCTGTTAAGCAACTGCCTTATATCCGAATTATCCCACGAAACCGCCTCGTGTTTTTGATTATACCAACATCCATCTATTCCCTGTTTGGTTACGAGACATATCTCATTTCCGTCTTTCTTTATCACTATCCATTCAAGGCGCTCTCTTCCGGGGCGTCTGTCCGTATCAAAATGTCCCCATTTAACCACATCGCCAACTTTAGCATCAGCGATTGCATCAGTCTCCGTCGAAAACTGAATCATGTATATCAAACGCTTTCCTATGGTCAATGAGAAAAACACTATACAGCAAAGAAGAGCGGCAACAGAGCCCAACATCTTCCAGGTTTTGACCATCTTTTCTCTGTTCTTTTTGGCAATAGCTCCCTCAAGGGTATCGTTATATACCTTTTTCCTGCTAAGCAGCGCTGTAACCTTATTAACGATCCATCTTATAACCGGCGAAACCGCTACCGTAAAAGCTACACTGCTTATGATTACAACAGCAAATCTGGTCATGTCTCCCATTCTCACACTGCCGAATATCTTTTCCAAAAAATAGCCATGTATCAAAAACAACTCAACGCTGATTTTACTTATAAATGAAAGCGCTTTATTGCCTAAGGTTATGCGCATATTCAAAATAATCACCAACATGGTTGATACAATACATGCCGCCATCTGGGAAATTAAAGTGAGCAGTTTACCGTATTTTACCGGACCTACATATCCTTCTATATAATAGCCATAACGTATAACCGTATAAATCGATGCCGCAACCGTCAAAACAAAAAGTATCGCGGTTATGACAAGGATAATTCTGTAATGTCTGTTGCAAAAGCCTGATATAGCATCCTTAAATCTTGCAAACACCATACCGAATATAAATGTTATCGTAGAGTTAAACCACCATTCACCTTTAAACCAGCTTGCCTTTACACCGTTTGCATCATGTCCCTGATTGTAACTGTATATGATAAGAAGTAACACAGCAACACTCACAACCAATAACGCCACATCCTTATTCTTAAATAAGGTAAATGCCGCAAAAAAGATGATATATATTATTACTATTTCTATTATAAACCATCCGTTGCTATTAATGAGCGTAAATCCGAATATATCACTTAAAGCCTCAGAAACTGTGTATCTGACACCGAGACCAACAGCAAGTAACAAAACGCCCATTACATTTATCAGACAAAAGGGAATAAGTACGGTCGGAAGTCTTTTGGTCAGAAATGTATCGAGATAACCTTCCTTATTATATACACTCGTGATAAGTCCATAACCAGATACAAAAAAGAAGATTGCCGTAAACAGGATTCCTATGTAATTAAAAATACCGATAGGTCCCTTGTTGGCATAACCGTATTTTGAAATATGTTGAGTGAGGTGGTGTATCACAACAGCCATACAGGCAGCACCCTGAATAAGCTTAGTCTGAGCAGGCTTCATAAAATCCGATGCAAGCTCTCCCTTCTTTGAGCGCTTTGCACCGAAAAATGTTAAAACCATCAATAATATAGGGTATATCATAAGTAAAATATGTTCTGCCATAACCCACCTCTACCTGTTATTATTTGGAATATTTTGCAAGCGGTACAAACTCAGCCAGCTTGTCTCTGAACTCTAACATACAAGTGTAGGAAAGCACCAAAAAGGTCTCCTGTCCCTGCTGTTTTAAAGTTGTTATCAATGTCTTATAATCTTTTTCCACCATAAACTTAGATGTATCAAAATCCGCATACTTAAGTCTCAACTGCATATCATAAGCACGTTTGCCTGTAAAGTAGAAATGTTCCGCTCCCGCTGCTGCTTCTGTCAGTCTTTCAAATTCCACATCATATATCCACGAAATATCCTTACCGTCGGCATAGTTATCATTTAAACCGAAAACGATTGTGCCGGTTGGACGCTGCTGAATCAGAAACTGTACCACCTCGTTAAATCCTGCCGGATTTTTGACAAGTACTAAATGCAGTTTAGAATCGGAAAGCATTACTTCTTCCATTCGACCAAAGTGAGTTGAAAGTCCTCCAAGCACGGAAACTATATTCTCATCCGAAAGACCGATAAGATGTCCGATAGCAGATGCAGCCAATGCGTTATAGAGGTTATATCCACCCGGAAGCATCACTTCTGCCTTAACCGTATTTCCAAACACATCCATCTCAACGACCTCAGAGCCGTCCTTCCACTCAAGCACCTTTTGCAGAGATACCTGTGGCTCCTTTCTCTGATATTCGCACTTCTCGCAGTAGAAGCCACCAAGATGCCCAAAGGTATGATAGTGATATTTATACTTTGTCTTACAGTGTATGCAGTACACCGCATCGGATATGTCCTTAGATGTTCCCTCGTAAAGAGGTGCATTTACTCCGAAATAATACAACTCCTTGTGTGGAAGATCGCTTAATGAGCTTGTAAGCGAACAATCCGCATTAAGCACAAGCTTCACGTTCGGAAGCTGCTCAAGTCCCGCTCTTATCTTATTAACCGTGGTCAAAACCTCGCCATAGCGGTCAAGCTGGTCTCTGAATACATTGGTCACAACCGCAGTTACATCCAGCTCTCCAAAATACTCTACTATCGACTTAAGAGCCGCCTCGTCGCACTCAAGAAGTGCATAGTCCGTTTCAACCTTGCCG
The DNA here is from genome assembly GCA_902793335.1 of uncultured Lachnospiraceae bacterium. Lineage (GTDB taxonomy): Bacteria > Bacillota > Clostridia > Lachnospirales > Lachnospiraceae > CAG-590. The sequence continues at coordinate 51,259 of CADBCZ010000006.1, read as the reverse complement.
TTTACCTTTGCCGCGCTTACAAAAGCAGACACAACGCCGCCCAACATATTAGCACCCGCGTCATTACAGAATACGGTGCTGCCGCCCGCCTCTATCATGTCACGTATAACATGACAGGTGGTTGTCTTTCCGTTAGTTCCGGTAACGCAAATAATTTTCATATCCTTAGCCAGATGCCTTAGAATGTCCGGGCAGATTTTAAGCACAACTTTGCCGGGAAGACTTGTTCCGCCACTCCCCGTAAGCTTTAATATTTTTGTTGTAATCTTGCCTGCCCATACGGCAAATGTTGAACGTGCACTCATTGTATATCTCCCAAATTATTAAAATATCTTATATATTTATCTTAATGATAAAAATTATCGACTATCGCGTTATCCTATCACGATATCGTAACTTACTTCAAACTCTTCGCCCGCTTCAAGAGTATGTCCGTACTCTCTCTGCTCAAGCGTTCCGGAAAACTCCTCGCTATCGCATCGACCATACCAAGGCTCAATACACACAAACGGTGCTCCCTTACCTGCAGGAGACCAGAGTCCGAATAACGGAGCATCAAACTTCACCGTGAGGTATCTCTCTCCATCAGGTCTGCACAAAGACACCACATGCACCTGCTCTCCCTCGACAACAAGGGCATCCTCGTCAAATAAATGTTCATCTACCTTAAGCTTTCCACCGTCAGTCTTTAAAATTGCATCCTTCTTATATACAAGACCGTTTTCCGAAAGCTTTGAATATGTCAGATCCTTATCCGTATCGAACTCGATAAAGTAGTCTGTCTGCTTACCCTTATCACCTATCGGGCACATAAATGCGGGATGTCCGCCAACAGAGAAGTACATATCCTTCTCGTCTTCATTTACCACCTTCCAGATAACCTTCAAGGTATCTCCGTCAAGCTTATAACCGATTTCCAAAGTAAATGCAAACGGATACTTCTCATATGTTGAATCGTCTGACGAAAGAGAAAACCAGCATTCCGTTCCGCTGTTTGACACAAACGAAAACTCCATATCTCGCGCAAAGCCATGCTGTCCCATAGGATATGCCTTGCCGTCATACAAAAACTCTTTATTCTTAAGACTACCAACGAACGGAAAAAGTACAGGCGCCGAACGTTTCCAGAACTTCTCATCCGCGTTCCACATATACTCCTCTCCTGTCTCCTTATTGAAAAGGCTTGAAAGCTCCGCTCCAAAATGGTTGATAGTTACTTTTAATTTGTCATTTTCCATTATTGCCTGCATATATTTCTCCTCCATAATCGTATTCGCCCCCGAAATTAAATTACCTAAACCAATTCAATAAAGAATCGGCATTTTAACCCAATTGATTATATCACACAAAGACACATTTGTCATTGTCAGCCTCTAAAATATTTGCCATAGATAATTATGCATTTATTGACAACAAGCAGTCTGCAGATATAGATGCGACAATCTTAACAGACCATATGATGTTACAGGCAACAGAACTGGGACTCGGTTCAGTATGGGTATGTTATTTCAAGCCCGACGTAATCAAAAAAGAATTCGATTTGCCGGATAATCTTGAACCGATTAACATATCGACAATAGGCTATGCAAAAGATGAGCAGGCCGCTCCGGACAGACACAGCGCCACTCGTATTCCTATTGATCAATTGGTTTCATATTATTGAGGCAATAATATTGTAAAACGGCTCCGATAACCGGCTTGCTTTTATGCTCACTGCCCCGTCCAACAAAGGACTAGCGAAACTCTCGATAAAGTATATCTCGTATAGCAGTTTGTCTGATTAATATATTATTAACGCGAAGCGAATGGTAAAAAGTTTTTCAGTCATAGAAATAAAACTTTTTATCCAAGCGCACGCGTTATAAGAAACATAAAAACAAACTGCTATACATGAAAAAATTTAAAGAGTTTCGCGTACAAACCCGAATTTTATAGGAAGTCAAACGTTGCCTGACTATACTCGAGATTCTCGTACTCCATCTCACTCGTCTCAACCTGACTTCTGTAGTCTACCACTACCGTCTGCTGTCTTCCGCCGACAAGCTGCTGTCCCAAAATGTAGTTGACATCAAAACGATTGGTTATCGCAGGTGTCGCACCACGGGCAGGTACGATAAGCTGTACATTGTTGGTTGCAAGCAGCGCGAAAATAGGTTCCCAAATATATATATCCTTAGCAGCACCGAAAGGATTATCAATAAAGATTACCTTCTTAAGCTCGGAAGCTTCAGCCTCCGGCGCATACATCCCCGAAATATAATTGATGATGGAAACAAGGAACTGAATATATATACCCTGGGACTGTCCTGTACTTCCAACAGCTTCCTCATATCTTAGATATCTACTCTGGTCCTTGATTCGCTCTCTCTTGTAAAGCTTCAATTTGATAGCATTCATATCTGTGACCATGACACCAAACAGCTTCTTAAGTAACAGCATATTCTTGATGTATTTGATACGGTCATTGTTATCGTCAAAGCGGTCAGCACCGCCAACCACCTCATCAATATAATCAGACATTCGCTGCTTTATAAACTCGTCCTTAACATAAGGGATTGTGAGATTTACCATCTGTATCATCTCGCCGTCCAACTGGATACGGGAGAGTTTCGGCAGCTTATCAAGCTCCATCCTTACATCCTTGCATCTCTCGATACACTGATTCTCAAAATTATTCTTGATAGTCTCCATATCCTCGATACCCTGAAGTACTCTTTCCTTTTCAAGGCCTATATAAGATATCATTTCACGTATATTACCAAGCAGATTCTTTGCATCCTCATAGGTATCCGGAATCTCCACATCCTCCTTAAGAGAGTTGGAAAGTTCAAATGCTCCCATAGCAAAAAATGTATTGGCAGTCTGTGTCTTAAAGTTCAACAGCTCCTGCTTAGCTCTCGACAAGGATTTGTTGCTCTTATCATATGCCAGAAGGCTTTCCTCAAAGGTTTCTCTGATATCCTTCTGCTCGCCCATAAGAACATTTCCACCGCTTATATCAATCTCTTCCGACTGAACTATTCTCTTAACATCCTTATAAAGATCAACTATCACGCTGTGATTCTTGACATATCGCTGATACTCCTCATTATACTTCTTGATTTCAGCAGATATCTCCTTAAGTATCCTGTCACTTTCAGCCAAAGCCTGAACGACCTCTTCTTTTCTGTAAAGAGCAGGATTTGAAGAATCATTTTCATATGAAGAGCTGTCTAAACCAGACTTCATTTTATCCAGAATCTCACCAAGTTTATTTGTTGCTTCCACGCCAAATCTCTCCGAAAGTGCCGAAAGCGCCTGCTCAATTCTTCCCTCTATCCTAGTGACAGCCTTTTCCTTCTTCTTCGTCTCATCTCTTAACTGGTCACATCTTACCGATATCTGCGAAACATATCCTGACAACTGGCTCAAGTAATCTTCAGACACAGGATGAAGTTCTCCTTTACTCCTCAACTCCTCAAGTTCTTCTACAGATATATTCCTTCTGGCTATCAGTTTTAAGCTTCTCTCCATACTCACCTTAAGAGTCTCTATGAGTTTCTGCTTATCCTCTAATATTATATTTGCTTCTTTATCAAGTGCACATGCAGCCAGGAACTCCGCACGAAGCTGTTCCTCCGAAATATTAATCGCAGTCAAATTCTCATCAACGTAATATTCCTTATAAAGCTCCTCCCACTCTTTAAGTGTATCGCTAATCTGCTGCTCCATATACTCAACCAAGGCTTTGAGCTCACCCTCTTTAAGCCTTACATTCTCATACTCAGAAGCCGCCTGCTCGGTATCGTTTGAGAGCCTCTTAACCTCAGCCTCATAGAAATCTAACTGCTTCTTAGCCTCATCTGCCTGCCTGCTCATAGAAACAATTCCGGCAACCTTAATTTGATCCCGATTATTGCTTGCCAGTTTTTCTTTTATAGTCGCAGCTTCATTTTTCATCTGCTCCATATGAGCTTCTGTCGCCTTTAACTGATTCTCATACTTCTCACCTAAGCGCTCATGCTCGATAAGTTTTTCTTTAGTCTCTCTTACCCTGCCCTCGGCATTTTCCAAAGAAACCCCATGAAGAGCAGAGATGTAAATGAGATCCTCATCATAAGTCTTTTCAAGCTCCTTTAGAGAAGCATACTCTTCCTCAAGTTCTGCAAGTTCATTTTCCAGGCGCTGTGCCTCTGCAAGCTGCGCTTCCTCTTTAATAAACACCCCGTGTTCCTTTGCAAGCAAAAGCATCCCTTCTGTCTGCTCCGGAATATAAGGAGATTCCAGCTTCTTCCTGTCAAACACAGGCACCATCTGATTTTTAAGATCTAACTCATGAATCTTAATATCATCCTCAATAATCTCAAAGTCATCAGTCACAACTCCGTAAGGAAGCATAGGGAAACGTCCAAGCAAGTCCTCGCGATTTGCTACAGGGAGTGCAGAGAGGTAATCCACTCCTGAAAGAAGGAATATGCCATGACGACTTTCCATGTAATCCTTAACCTTAGTCACCGCACCCGGTTCTTCGATAATCCTTCCCTCTCGCACACCTGACAAATGCTTCTTCACACGGGCAACAGTCTTTTCAAGTTCAGCAAGAGTTATCGTGTGCTTAAAGGCTCTTTCCTTAACCGTATCATATAAGCGATCAGGCTCCTTCACATCATATATCTGGAGCATCTTCTTAAGTCTGTCCTTGTTTTCGAGGTATACCGAAAGCTTTTCATCCGCTTCTTCAGCCTCTTTTGTCAACTGTTCACGTTCTATATCAGATTCAAATATCTTCTGTCTAAGTTCACTTATCTTATCAACATCCAAAGACATGGAAGCATTTAATTCGGCCTCGCGTTCCTCCATATCCTTGCCCTCGCGTTCAAGTTCCTCCATCAGCTGACCGATATCGGAAAGAACAAGCAGTGAAATATTAGATCTTACCTTGCGGATTTCTTCCATGTACTTCTCATATTCAGCAAGAAATCTCTCCCTGTGGCTCTTCGCAACCGCAAGCGCAGTAGCCCCCTCTTCTCTCACCTGAGACAACTGTTCAAGCCTTTTACTTTCTTTTGCCAGAAGGTTCTTCTTAACCTCTAACTGCTCCCTTAAATCTTTAAGCTTCTCGTCATCAAGCTTCTTCTTGGTAAATGCATATACATGAAGCTTTTGCAAAATGTCGGAATTATCCTCCCTAGAGGCATCTATAACCGCCTGATTCTCTAAGACAGCCGCGCTGTCATTCATATATTGGATGTAATCATTGATACTCTCTTTAAGCTCAAGCTCTCTCTTTGCTGCCGAAAGCTCATCATCAGCCTTAGTCACATGCGCCTGGGAAGTTAAGAGATCATCTGAGGTTGTCTTTAACTCATGCTGGTCCTTTATAATCTTTAATTCCTCTGTTTTTCTGCGATGGAGATTTAACTTTTCCTCAAGTTCTTCCTTCTTTTTCTTTCTCTCCTCTATCTCCTCTTCGCCTTTTTCACATAAATGTTCCCCTGTCGCATATATATCCGACAAAGTACCTGTAAGTCTGTCCTTCTCCTCATAAAGGGTAAGGAAAGACGATACTCTTCCCTCAAGTAAATGCATGAGCTCCGTTTCCTTATCGAAATTGGATATCTCTTTTTTCTTTTTGGAAAGCTCGACTAATTTATCCTTGATGTCGAGAAGAGTTTTTGCCATATCTTCATTTACATCATCCTGCTCCGTCTTTACAAGAAATGCCTTCTCAATTATCTCTTCTATAAGAAGATCCTCTACCACTTTTCTTGTAGTCTTATAACGGTTCTCAAAATATGTACGGACATGTCCCTCTGTCTTATTGATTCCTCGGATTATCTCCCACTGACTCTCAAAAAGACCGTATTTGCTGATAAAACGCTGGTATTCACCTTTTCTCTCAAACACATAAACCTTAATGTTTAAATTACGTCTCGAAAGGTCCTTAAGATAGTTCTTAAGTCCACTATAAGTAATCCTCTCCTTATTATTCTGAAGGGGAAGATTAATGATATCATTTTCATTATAATCACGATAGAAAATACAGTAGTTAAAATACTCGATGGACGCATTGTCCCTAACCACAGATTTTCCCGATATTTTTTCACCGTCCGCACCTGAAACCGCGCTGTTTAATACTTCCTCAGGAAGAGATAAGGTCGCATCATCTGCGTCACCGTTCCCCTCCTTTGCCTTTCTGGCGCAGAAGCCTGTGGTCATGTAGCGCATCCCTTCCTTGATATCCTTATCATCAAGCTTCCACTCAACAAGGGAATGAATGGTTGTGTTTCCACCACCCGTTCTGAACAGCTTCTCAATAGGCTGTTTCTCATCCAGGGTACAATTAGGTATCAGATTCTGCAGCAAAAGCAGCATAAGTACACTCTTACCGCCACCGTTGGCAAGATCATAAAGGGTGTTCTTTCCATACATACGCATAGAAAAATCATCATATCCCTGTGTTCCAAAATTATATTTAACATTGTTGACACGAATTCTGTTAATATTCGGCATATTCATTCCTCCCTAGGTAATCGCGAAACTACGAAATTTGAGTATTGAGTTGTGTATATTATGCACAAAAAACAAGAAGAAAAAGAGTTTCGCAATTACCTAATCTTCCTTTTTATTAGAAAGTGCATCGTATATCTCTCCGCGATAATCCTCAAAATAATTCTCAATCAACGCCTTAACGCGCATGGTCGGATAATAACGTCCGCTCACTTCAACAAATAAGTTCTCATTTATCATAAAGTTAAAAACAAGTTTCACAAAGCTCGACTTTGACGCTCTCGACGCTCTTAAATCCTCCTGATTTTCAGAAGTACTTGCCGGAAGCTCATCCCAGAAAAGCGCCACTGTCTTGAAACTTTCCTCTTTCTCCTGTTCCATGTCATAAATGGCAATATCCTTTGTAAACACCGACAATGACTTGGTAACATCCTCAACTATATTCTCAATCCTGATGTACTCCTTGAACTGATAAGAAGCAGAATCCGAATAAAACGAAAGCATTATTTCATATATTATAAAAAATGCAAGATAAAGCTCTTTGTTATATCGAAGACCCATGGCACGCTTAAGCTCCTCGTTGGTATAACCGAAAACCCTGTTACCGTCTCCGGGCGTTAAAAAAAGACTTTCCTTATATTCATATATATGAAGGTTTAGTTTTTTGAGCAACACGCCCAAAATCTCATAAACCTCTGCATTGCTGTAATAATCCTCATATAAGGAGGCGTTAGCTCCGCTTCTTCCAATCTCTTCTCCCGTCACCAGGCGCGCATATATATCCATCGCTTTTTCCAGATTCTTCATTTCCATATCTATATCTTATCCTTCCTGTCAGACGCTCATTTTCACACGATTTCAAAGCTCATATCGGTTATGCTGTACTCTTCATTTGCGCCAAACTTAAGTACCTCTTCTTCATTAAATGATATCTCAAACACCAGCTTTCCATACTGCTCACGCTTAGGTGTACTCATATTGTCCATAACTATTCCTTCTAAGAACGTATCCTGCTTGCCGGACATCAAGCTCATGTCATACCTGTTCTTCTGAGCCAAATGAACCAGGAACGAATATACATCTCCGTTGTTGTAGATATCTTTTCCAAACTTAATCTCATATATAGACATAAGAAGAGACAATGTTGTCTTTCCATGCTTCCAGAGCTGCTCTAAAAGCTCTTCAAATAACCTCGTGAAATTCTCGTTAATTCTTCCCTCTTCTATCTCATCCTCATATTTAAAATCAGGATCAAGCTCTTTCTTCTCGACCTTTTCTCCGTAATCGTTATTATCTGCTTTACTCTCAAGCATTCTGTCAATACATTCTGCATTGAAACTCTTAGTAAGCTTCGGCAAAAGCAGCGGTCCAACCATTATCGAAAGTCTTTCCGGAGCATCCGCTTTCATACACGTATTAAGCGCATTACGGAAGTCAAATACAGGTCTTAACTTTCTAAGCTTCGCCCTTCCTATCATTTCATCTGCAATATTCTGAAGCTCTATGGTCTCTCTTATAAGCTCACCATGTCTTATAATAGTTCTCTTAAGCTCGGTATCTAATCTGTGAATTTCCAAGAGAACCGCGTTACCTCCGTCGATACTCTCACCCTCAGAATTCGCCTTGGAAAATGCTTTATCGATAAGTGCTCTGTTCTTTTCAAAAAGCTTTGATTCATCATCAAACCACTTTGCCACAGTCGCCATATAATCCTCACTCGCCTTGGCACCCGCTATTATGTCATAGCTTAGAAGCTCAAGTACTTCCTTCTTTTGAAGCGCCAATTTGCTAACCTCATTATTGATTCTCTTAACTACCTCTATTCCGCCTGCAAAGTTCTCCGACTCTATCATTTTCTCAAGAAGAAGCTGCTGTACCGATATATTACTCTCGTCCTTAATCTCTTTCGTATCAAGATAGAATTCAATACCATCCGTCGTAACCTGATAAAGCACCACACCGTCAACAATCCTACTATCAATAAGCTTGACTCTGGCATTCATCTTCTTTTTCAGTTCCGGATCATAATAAGAAAAAGTAAATGCCTTTCCGTCATTTTTAATCTTATCAAATATATAACCGGCAAGTTCTTTCTCCTCTTCCTCAGTTTCAGACAGCAAAAAATCCCTATGGAGGAGTTCAAGCAGAAACTCTTCATACTCTTCATAGGTAACTTCTCTCTCTCTGAAATTGTTCTCCTGTATAAGAAAACGCAGAGTTGCCATGGTTATATATCCCATGTCCAACTCGCTATACTTTCCGTCCTTATACTGGTTAAATGTCGTCTCAGACAACACAAAAAAAGGATAATATTTCTTCAGATTAAACATTCGATCACGATGCTCGCTTAGAATATCGTGAATCATTATATATCTTTCGGCCATTCTTTTTCCCCGGTCACTTCTAGAATTTAGCAATCAACTACTAATTTTAATGGTTATAGTATAAAATGTAAAGGGTTATTAGAGACAAAAAAAGAACCGACCCAATGCTTATTGTCATCAAATCGATTCCTTCAGTGGGCCGCCGGGGGCTCGAACCCCGCACACCCTGATTAAGAGTCAGGTGCTCTACCAAATGAGCTAGCGGCCCGTACATATTTTGTTGTTTTCCTTAGCAACAGTAGTGATTATAGTATATAAAAAAACAAAATGCAAGTACTTTTTCGCTTTTTTACAAATATTTTAAAAAATTGTATTTTTTCAGCGTTGCATAGTGCAATTTCACCAATAAAATTACAAATATTAACATTTCCTACATAATATTTTAATCTTTTTTCACCGTTCTTTCACATAGGATTTCTAACATCATTTTGTTTCCAGTAGTCACCACTGGATTTTTACTACTTATTCATATATAATATGAAAAAAATCAAGGAGAAAGCATAATAATGAAGAAACATTTCAAAACTAAACTAGCATCAAAACTATCCGTCTTATCGTTAGCTTCATTTCTTATAGTAAATGTTGTTTCACCTATAAGTCTTACTTCTCACGCCGCAAGCTGTGAAGATCCTGGCGCAGGAAGACTTTCAGGCGAAGATATACCAAAAGAATTCTTTATGGATGGTTGTACAGGTCTTAACGACAGCGAATTATCATTTACACCATTTAACAGCTACGGAAGTTCACAGACAGTAAGCACTTTCACAAACACCACTTACACTCATCAGGACAGATTCGACGGTATGACTATTGTGAACGGTATCGATGTATCTCAGTATCAAAACGGAAAGCCTATCGACTGGAAACAGGTCAAGGCATCAGGAATTGATTTTGCATTTATCCGTGTCGGCGGTCGCGGTTACGGTTCGGCCGGAAATCTGTTTGCCGATTCATATTATACACAGAACGTTGACGGTGCACTTGCTGCCGGATTAAACGTCGGATTATACATTTACTCACAGGCAATAACCGAAGAAGAGGCTGTCGCCGAGGCACAGTTTATTCTCAACAGAATCGGCGAGAGAAACATCACTCTCCCACTCGTACTCGACTATGAGTTTGCATCACCAAAAGACAGTAGACTTCGTGCCGCCAACCTTTCAAAGGACGAAGCAACCAACGTTTGTCTTGCATTTTGTAAGAAAATTCAGGAAACAAACAAATACACACCGATGGTATATGCAAACCCTGATATGCTCAACAACCATTTAAATGCAGAGATGATAAGCGGATATTATCCGATATGGCTTGCCAACTACACTACATCAACCACATATCCCGGATCATTTAACTACTGGCAGTATTCAAGCAGCGGAACCGTACAGGGAATCACCGGCAAAGTTGATATGAACTTCTACTATGTTCCTGCAGCAAACAGCATTGCAAATGCAGTTATCACACCTATTGCCGATCAGAACTGTACAGGAGCCGCATTGACACCGGGATTAAACGTAACTATCGGCGAAAAGACACTTACAAACGGAACCGACTACACAGTAACATACGCTAACAACATAGCACCGGGAATTGCAACAATTACAATAACCGGTACAGGCAGTTATGTAGGAACCAAAAACGTTGCTTTCAAGATAGTTGATCCGACACCGATCCCTGTTATTGGCAATCTCTCATCATCAGCTAAGACAAAAAACAGTATTACACTTAGCTGGACTGCCGGTGCCAACATCTCAGGATACGAAATATATCGTGCAAACTCTTTAAACGGTGAATATACACTTATAGGCACTATAAACAATGCAGACACTACTTCATTTAAAAATACAGGGCTTGCAGAGGGACAGTGTTACTTCTATAGAATACGCGCCTTCAGAACATTAAGCGGTGCATCATCATATGGTGATTTTTCAAACATTGCCGCTAAATATACAAAGACAAGCTACACAAAACTTATACTTCCAAAAGTAGCTTCTAACGTGTATGCACAAAAGGATTTAAACTCAGAAGTTGTACAGACAGTCAAGAAGAACTCATTTGTCAAAGCAACCTTTGCAGAATACGACGATGCAGGTAATAAATGGTTCAGGACAAGCTATAGCGGTGTTGCAGGATACATTCCGGCAGGTGTTGTAACCGAAGTTAAGCAGGGTAAAGTGAAAACTTCCAAGGTAAATGTCAGAAAGAAATCCAGCGTGACCTCGAAGAAGGTTACTACTGTCGGAAAGAACAAGAAAGTTGCAATCTTAAAGACTAAAAAGACCAAAACTGGAACCTGGTATAATGTTCAGTTTACAAAGGGCAGCAAAACATATAAGGGATGGATTTATTCTACTTATATTAAAATCTGATGCAGCTTTACAATTAACAATTGACTTTTGACGCACAATGGACTACAATCACCATATATTTTAATATAGTTAATGCAATGACGAGGACAGTACATCAGTATTTCGTTTCCAGAGAGGGCTTACATTTAACTGCGGTTAAAGTTCTGGAATAAGCCTATTCGAATTCTTTTGGAAAACCACCTCCGAGCAGTCATTAATAATGACCGGTGACTCCGATATCGTCATATGAAGAGTTCTCTTCTATATTTTATCGATGAATATTATATAAAGAGACAAAAAGCAGGGTGGAACCGCGATTAATCGCCCCTGACATAAGATTATTCTTGTGTCAGGGGTTTTTATATTTAAAACACAATACAATGTTTTTTCAAGGAGGTAGTCTTATGAATGAAATGATGAACACAGTAAATGATAGTTTTTCAACAGCAAAATCTGCTATTGATTCAGGATTAATCAATGCAAAAGGCATGTTTGACACAGGACTTACCACTGCAAAAGGAAATGTTTTTAATTTCTTCAACGCAGAGAAAACCACCACAAGAAAGAATCTTCTCACATTCGGCGCAATAGCTTTTATGTCGGGAATAATACTTGGATTTGTATTTTCACCTATAAAAAAAGGATTCTATTTCAACATTTCTAATAATGGGAATGGACCTGAGACTGAAGAAGAGTAATCCCGGTTTTTATGCGAAACTCTTATAGTTTTTCAGCGTATGCAAATACCTCCAGTGACAGTCATAATTGCTTCGGGACCCGCAGCACAAGGCATGCCCTGTCTCTAAGCTCATGCATAGCATTCGCTAAGAGAGAGGGGATCTCGCTCGCGTTGCTCATTGTAACAGTACTAAATTCGTAGCCACACTAGTGTGCCTACTCATTAAGTACTGACAATTCACAAAGCCCTCCGCAATCTATGAACTGTCAGCTGTTCGGTATTTCTGCACACGCATATACTTTATCGAGAGTTTCGCCAAAAACCATAAATATGTATATAAACAAAAAGGAGATATATTATGAAGATCACATTGAAAGACGGTTCCTTCAAGGAATACGAAGGAGCAATGAGTGTACTTGATATCGCAAAGGATATCAGCGAAGGATTAGCAAGAAACGCATGTGCAGGAGAGGTTGACGGCAAAGTTGTTGACTTAAGAACCGAAATCAGTTCAGACTGCACACTTAATATTCTCACATTTAACGATGACGAGGGTAAGAAAGCTTTCAGACATACTGCTGCACATATTATGGCACAGGCTGTTAAGCGTCTTTATCCCGATGCAAAATGTACTATCGGACCTGCAATCGATGAGGGATTCTACTACGATTTCGATATGCAGTCACTTACAAGAGAAGATCTTGATAAGATTGAGGCTGAGATGAAGAAGGTTGTCAAAGAGAATCTTCCTATCAAGAGATTTACTTTATCAAGAGCAGAGGCAATCAAGTTCATGCAAGATAGAAATGAGCCATATAAGGTAGAGCTTATCGAGGATCTTCCTGAGGATGCGGAGCTTTCATTCTATGAGCAGGGTGAGTTTACAGATCTCTGTGCAGGACCACATCTTATGAGCACAAAACCTGTTAAATTCTTCAAACTCACATCATCATCAGGCGCTTACTGGAGAGGTGATTCAAGCAAGAAGATGCTCACACGTATATATGGTACAGCTTATACAAAGAAAGAGGATCTCGAAGCACGCCTTGCCTTCTTAGAGACTATCAAAGAACGCGATCACAACAGACTCGGCCGCGAGCTTGAACTTTTCACAACTGTAGACGTTATCGGACAGGGACTTCCTCTTTTCATGCCTAAAGGTACTAAAATAATCCAGACATTACAGCGTTGGATTGAGGATCTTGAGGACAATGAGTGGGGCTATGTGAGAACACGTACTCCTCTTATGGCAAAGAGTAATCTTTATAAGCTCTCTGACCACTGGTTCCACTACAAAGACGGAATGTTCGTATTAAATGATGACGACAGTGATACAGACGATCCATCTGCATACGCAGATCCTGAAACATGCATGAAGCACGCACAGGAGAATGTTCATTTAAATGCTGACGGCAAAGAGGTTATGGCTCTTCGTCCTATGACATGTCCGTTCCAGTATTTCGTATATAAAGCAAAACCTAAGAGTTACAGAGATCTCCCTTACAGAATGGGTGAGACTTCTACTCTCTTCCGTAACGAGGATTCAGGTGAGATGCACGGTCTTACACGTGTCCGTCAGTTCACTATCTCAGAGGGACATCTCGTATGTACTCCTGAGCAGATCAAGGACGAGTTCAAGAACTGTGTTTCTCTTGCAAAATATTGTCTTACAACTCTCGGTGTAGAAGAAGACGTAACATACCGTATGTCAAAATGGGATCCGAACGATTCAGGCAAATATCTTGGTACTGCCGATGACTGGAACAAGGTTCAGGACTACATGAGAGAGATTCTTGACGAGATTGGTCTTGAGTATGTTGAGGCTGACGGCGAGGCAGCATTCTACGGTCCTAAACTTGATATTCAGGCCAAGAACGTATACGGTAAGGAAGATACAATGATCACAATACAGCTTGATATGTTCCTTGCAAAGCGTTATGACATGACATATGTCGACAAGGACGGCGAGAGAAAATACCCTTATATCATTCACAGAACATCAATGGGATGTTATGAGAGGACTCTTGCATGGCTTATCGAGAAATACGCAGGTGCATTCCCTACTTGGCTTGCCCCTGAGCAGGTTCGTATTCTTCCTATCTCTGAGAAGTTCCATGAGTATGGCGAAGAGATATTAAAAGAGCTTAAGAAGAACGGTATCCTTGCTACTATGGATGATCGTGCAGAGAAGATCGGTTACAAGATACGTGAGGCAAGACTTCAGAAGTTACCTTACATGCTCATCGTTGGTGCCAACGAGCAGGAAAGCAAAACTGTTTCTGTACGTAAGCGTGGTGAGGACGGCGATCTCGGTTCTATGGAGCTTAATACATTTGTAAATAAGATTTGTGAAGAGATCAGAACTAAATCACTCACACAGATGGATGCATAATTTTAACGGCGGTCAAATTTGACCGCCGTTGATATTTCACACAACTATTCATTTATTAATATATACAGATACTATATTTAAGAGTTATGCAATTTCTATGAGTTTTCCTGATTCAGGCGCAATGTCAATCGCTATATCCTCAAAACCAAGACCTTCTAAAGGAAGTATTACATGCTTCGGTTCTTTTTCCATCGAGAGAACTCCAACATATGCCTTGTCCCCAAAGAACCTTGCAACTGCTATTATGTAGTCCTTTACGTAAATTACCTTGCGTCCTCCGCAGGCAAAAACAGGTTCATTTCTTCTAAGGTCTATCATCCATTTATAGAGATCATAGTATTCGTTTTCACCAGAATTTTGAGGAAGCTTCACCGGCATATCGAATCTGAATCCCGAATCATGATGTGTATAGCCATCAATTCCAAGCTCATCACCATAATACACACATGGAATCCCTGTCCACATCAGTTCTGATATAACCGCCATTTTCACTTTATTAAAACCAAATCCCTCATAGTTATGAATTCTTGGAACGTCATGACTGTCATAGAGATTCATCTGTGAACGCGCTATTACTCCCGGAAGATGTCTGTAATGCTCACGCGTTCTTTCAACCACATCCTCCGCAGTCATTTTATACGGAATACCGGCAAGCTTTTCACACCTTGAAGTGAAGAGCTCCGGAAGTCCCAAGAACTGTCTGATTATTCTTCCGTAACCATAATAGTTCATCGGTGTATTCCAAAGGTCACCCTGAAGATATTCGTCGCAGCTTCCCCAGTGCTCACCTATTATGAACGCCTTCGGATTCTCTTCTCTTATAGCATCACAGACTTCTCTCCATATCTCATCAGAGAGTTGTACGTCGTTATGTCTCGCAAAAACATCAGCCACATCAAAACGCCAGCCATCAATGTTATAAGGGAGGTTTAGCCACTTGCGAAGCACCGAGTCCTTACCTCGGTAAATGATATCTCTTAATTCTTCATTCCTGTAATCAAGAACAGGCAATCCGTCAAAGCCTGCCCATCCCTCTAAGCTGCCATCTTCTTTTTTAAAGTAAAAATGTCTTTTTTCCTTCACCCATGGATATTCTATTCCGGTATGGTTTATCGAAATATCCAATATCAGTTTCATGTCATTTTCATGCAACTTTTTCGAAAGCTCAGCCAGTGCCTCATCACCGCCAAAATCCTCATCCACATGAAAATAATCAACACAATCATATTTGTGATTAGAAGGTCCGCTAAATATCGGATTTAAATAGATTGCGTTTACTCCCAAACTCTTGAGATATGGTATCCTGTCAATTACACCTGATAATCCACCGAAAGCGGCAGGAAAAATCTGATAAAACACGGCATCATTTACCCATTCAGGCTGAACAAAATCTGCCAGTATTACAAAATTGTCTGCGTTATCCGGAACATAGGTTGTTACACCTGCCTGAGTGTAATAATAGATCACATCATCACAGCCAATAACAAAATGATAAGAAAGACGTGGTTCCGTAACCTCTATCTCGGCAGCGTAATAGACCAGTTTTCCAAGCCTTTTGGATGTTTTTTTCATCTCTATATAACTCTCCGCACCGTTAACCATCTTGACAACGAAAGCATTTTTTACGGAGGAATCATCGAAAAATCGAATGGATATCATAATTTTATTCCCGATGGACGGTGCGGGGTTATTAACAAACTCTAATGAAGTATCACTATATATACTTTCTATCCAATTAATCATAATAAAATTCCAATTAACCTTTCACAGAACCTGACAGACCTTCTACATAGTATCTCTGCAACCATATGAAGAGAATTACGATCGGCACCGCTACAATAACTGCACCTGCCGCAAACTGTGTATAATACCTGTCAATTCTTCTAAAATCAGTAAGCCAGTAAAGACCTACCGCAACAGTATATGAACTCTGCTTATCTCCAAAGAGCATACTTGGGAAAATGTAGTCTGACCATGATGCAAGAAAACTTCCAAGAACTGTATAAACAATAATCGGCTTTGAAAGCGGAAGCGTTATATGGGTAAAGATCTGGAATCTTGTAGCACCATCAATAATAGCAGCTTCATCAATTGCCTTCGGAATTGTATCAAAAAATCCTTTAGTCACATGGTATCCCATAGCAGCTCCGGCAGCTCCGACCACTACCAATGCCAACAACGACTGATTAAGTCCTAATCCCTTTAAAATATTATAGACCGCTATCAGGGACATAAATCCAGGAAAAAGACCTATAACCATGAGTACGTTCATGAATGCTTTTCTTCCGGCAAATCTGGTTCTACTTAAGGTAAATGAAGTAGCCAGAATTATCAGTGTATTTATAATACAGCTTGCCGTAGCCACAATAAATGTATTAACCCACCACTTTTTAAACGGTATTACACTATTATTGCCAAACAGGTTTGTAAAGTTTTGCAGGGTAAGATTCTTAGGGAAGAAATATCCCACATTGGTTCTGGTTGTTCTCATTATCAGTACAAGTCCCACATAAGCTGCAAGTATTCCAATCCAGAATCCAAATGACAACTGTTTATTAGTAAATCCCTTTGCAATTTCAGCCTTCTCAAGAATTGTCTTGCTGGCAAACAACAGGAAAGTCCAAAATGCAGTTGCAAACGCCTGAATTACCTGCCATATCTTAACAATTCTCACAGAGGTGGCATAAAAGCTTATCAATCCTATAATCAACGAAGCAATGGTTATTATTGCTGTCAGATATACCACCAGATTAATACTCTGCCCATTTGAGCATTTTACAAGTCCAATTACTGCCGAAATAAAATTCTTACGTCCTTCGGCCACATTTATATACGGTAATATCAGTGAGACAGCCATGAGAAAAACGCACCCTACCGCATAATCGAAATATTTAAGGTTTAAACCTATTACATTCTTATTATTCATTATTGGAAGCCCTCCTCATTTTTCAAAGAACCTGATCTGGAGAAGGTAATCACTGTAAATATTGCAGAAATTATAAATATGATAATACCTATAGTTGCCGCAAGGTTATAGTCATTACTGTCCTTAGTCAGCTTATAGAGCCATGTAACCAGCAGATCTGTCTGGCCGGCACCCTTGTAATAATTCAAGGTATGAGGCTCACCTCCAGTGAGGAAATAAATAGTATTAAAGTTGTTAAAGTTACTGATAAGATTTGCAATCAAATATGGTGTTGTTACAAACCACATGTACGGGAAAGTAATCTTCCGAAAAATGGTAACCGGACCTGCACCGTCAATTCTTGCACTCTCATAAAGTTCCTCAGGAATGTTCATCAATATTCCACTGACCATAAGCATTGTTACCGGAATACCTATCCACATGTTAACTGCAATAACCGATACTCTCGCCCAATTTGCATTCGAGAGAAACGGAAGAGCTTTTTCAACAAATCCCCACTTCTGCAAAAGCACATTTAATATTCCTCTCTCACCCAGCATTGTGGCCACAACTCGTAAAGATATAAATGAAGGGATTGCCATGGTAAAGATAAATACTGTTCTCCAGACCTTTTTAAATCTAATGCCTTTAGAATTGATAACCATCGCAAGAATCATTCCGCCAAAATAGCATGTGAATGTAGAGAATACGCACCAGATTAAAGTCCATCCAAATACAGGCCAGAACGTTGACGAAAGCTTGTCACCTGTAGAAAGAAGTGTTATGAAATTCTTGATACCTACCCAGTCAAAAAGATTTCCTGGTGGCTGGTGTTCCTGATCATAATTGGTAAATGCCATCAATATCATGTATAGAAGCGGCATCACCGTAAATATTAAAAGTCCGATAACCGGAATAGCCAAAAGAAGATATCTTATATTCTCATTGGTAAGACTCTTAACATCCTCAATAAACCCTTTGTTTTTCTTTCCCTCGGAAGCCCTTTTTCTTGCAGCTTCTCCGGAAACAATCGAGAAATACCAAACAGCTATGAATGAAATGGTTACAACCACCGCTATTACTCCATATAAGAGAATAAGCATGGAGTTGTCACCGGCCATCATTTCATAAATACCCAACTCTTCGTTAAACTGCATCCCCTGAAGATTATCACCCAGTGTCGTCAGATTCCTTAACAATCCCGCTCCGTTAGTGATCATAAAGAAAATGTAACTAATCTCCAATAGCAGGAAGAGCAAACCTTTAATTACCTGCCCTTGGCGCATATTAGATGCGCCACAGACAATATAAGATAGTTTTGAAAAAATATCACCTTTGGTAAAAATTGTTATCAGGTTTCTATTCTTATATTCTTTCACAATCTTCACCTCTTAAAAATCATTCGTTTAATGTACCTGTAATGCTTTCTACAAGAGAGTCAAGCTGCTGTCCAATGTTATCTGATGTAATCTCTCCGTTATAGATTCCTTCACCAAGTGCCTGAGCCGGATCCCAGTAGTCACCCATCTTAGGGATACTTGGCTGGTTAGTTGCAAATGCTGCCTGATTGTTAAGTGCCTGAGCTACGAAATCATCTGCAATAGCTGAGCTTTCTGCCAATGACTTAAGTACAGGAACGTCACCCTGCTTCTCATATCTTGTGAGTGCGTTCTCCTGATTTGCAAGGTATACTGCAAGCTGCTGTGCAGCAAGAGGATACTGTGTATTTGACTTAACTGTTATAGTCTTAAAATCTACGAAGTTTGAAAGCTGAACATCAGAACCGCCGATGTTAGCTGTAGGAAGTGCAACAGCACCAAGCTTGTCTCCAAGTGCCTCTTTAAATTCAGGTGCACTCCATGCTCCGGAAGTAACTGCTCCAAGCTTACCTTCCTTAAATGCTGCTCCGCCTACACCGTCAGCATCTTCCATGTACTTAGGATTCTTTGCAAGGTCGATAATGTACTGAGCTGCTGCAAGACCCTTATCATCATTAAATGTACAGTTTGAAGGATCTGTTCCGTCTTCTCCGAAAAGTGTACATCCATTTCCAAGGAAGAACATTTCAATATACCAAGAATTTGTAATCTGCGTACTGAAATTGTAGAAACCATCACCGAGATCCTTAGCCATCATTGTATCTAAGTTCTTAACCTCATCCTCAGTGAAAAGATCCTTGTTATAATACATGAAGTATGTATTAGGTGAAAATGGTACCGCATATGTAAGATCGTCAATTGTTACTGCATCAAGTGCGCTCTCAGGAAGATCTGAAGCAATGGTATCATAGTCTTTGGTGATTGGAAGAAGAAGTCCCTTTGATACAAGGTCGCCTACTCCACCGCTTGGTGTGTAGAAAATGTCTGCGGCGGTATCCGCATCTGTCTCAAGTGCCTGAGGTGCCTCGTCAATACCTACAACCGCAATCTCATAGTTAATATCAAATTCATCATGA
The DNA here is from genome assembly GCA_902793335.1 of uncultured Lachnospiraceae bacterium. Lineage (GTDB taxonomy): Bacteria > Bacillota > Clostridia > Lachnospirales > Lachnospiraceae > CAG-590. The sequence goes on along the minus strand of CADBCZ010000006.1, from coordinate 31,610 downwards.
ATATCATCAAAAGTCTTAACCATCTGGTCTGTTAATTCTACTTCCTCCTCAGGAACCCAGATCTTAAGTTCAACCTTCTCCGATTCTCCTGACGAAGCAGTGTCATCTGCTTTAGTCTGTGATTCTTTCTCCGCAACTGCTGATGTACCGTTACCTGATGAAGACTCTCCACATCCAACTGCTGATACAGCAAGCATTAAACCAAGTGCAAGTGCTGAAATTTTTTTTAAGTTTCATTATAAAATTACCTCCTTTAGGTTTTGCGCTTTACTCACCCACTTTATATATTATTATGTGTATTGCGCGACATTGTTATTTGTTAATTAGTTAATCGCTTTACTAGAGTATAACCACTTATCCCCTTTTCGTCAATAAGCAATTTCCTTTTCTACAATTTTTCTAATAGATTTTTAAATTCTTTGTCAATTTTACACAAAAAAAGGACCTTGCCTGTTTTTTGGCAAAGTCCTCTTAAGCTTTATATATTTCTGACAGTTTGTCCCTCAATTAAATTGATCGGCAGATGAACATCTACGTCAAACTCCTCATCTGAGCCTAACATTTTGAACAGCCAGTCACCGGCAACATCAGCCTTCTCTCTGAAATTCTGTCCAATCGTAGTCAGCTTAGAGCCCATAGACTCGCTTTCAGGAAGATTGTCAAAACCGATTACCGACACATCATCAGGCACGTTCACTCCACATTGTCTCAAGCCCTCGATAACACCTAATGCAACGATATCCGACATGGTAGCAACCGCAGTGTATCCTCTACCCGACAAAAAAATATCCTGTCCAATCTTTATAGCAGACTGATAAGCTGTATCAGTTCTAAAACAATCTTCATCAGCTATCTCGACATCACTCTCCCTGCAGGCATCAATAAATCCCCTGTATCTTTCATTGATAACACCCGAATTCTTATAATCAGGCGTCGCCAATGCAATCTTTCTGTGACCTTTTCCCAGGAGATATCTTGCTGAGAGATATCCGCCTCTGTAATCATCAATACCTACATTGACCACATTTTTCTCATCTGTATAGGTATCGATAAACAACACAGGCACATCTAAGGCCGATTTAATTTCCGGGACTTCCTTTTCCATAACTCCTAAGAAAAACGCCCCATCCACATTCCATGATGACAAAAGCGGAATAACTTCCCTACAGTCACCGACACACCTGAGCATAAGATAATAATCCCTGTTTCTTACATATCTCTCAAGTTCCGCGATCATATGCGCGTAGTACGGACTGTTCATAAAATTCTCCTGAGGCCCAATATACGGAACCACAAGACCGATTATCCTGCTCTCATTCATAGCCAGAGATCTTGCCATGGCATTGGGTTTGTAGCCATTCTCTTTAATTATTTTCTCAATCTTTTCTCTGGTCTTCTCAGAGACTTTTTGATAATTGCCATTCAATACATTTGAAACCGTAGCAGAGCTGACCCCTGCAAGTTTTGCGATATCCTTTAAGTTCATATTTTCCTCCGGTCAAGTACTTCTTTTAGTGCTTCTGCAAGATTGGCATTTATATCGCTCTCGCTGACCCATGTATAATATTCACTGCTGTCAGCTGCATTTAACGCTGCATTATAAGCACTTTCCTTAACAGCCGTTTCACACCAGGCATTCTCAAGTATATCAAATACAACCTCTCTAAAGTCGTTTTGAGCCAGAGTAAGTCCTCTAAATGTAATCTTTGCTTCCTCACTCGTCGCAATACCTGACACGGTTGTTTTTACGGTGTGCATCTTTGGGTCGTGAATAAACTGCGGTTCCATATCCGCCTCATCAACGACATCCACACCATATAACACAATCTCGTAATCTCTTACAGCAGGTATCAACGACAAGTCCCCTTCAGGACGGGCAATTCTTACTTCAACTGTCCCGTCAGTCAGAGTCCTGGTTGTAAATGTGGTAGTGACACATTTCCCTTCTTTATATCCGGTACTGATTCCATCGTCTTCATATAATGTAAATGCTCCATCAGCCCCTGCACCAACCAGTATCTGCAAATCCTTAGGATTCTCGACACCATTCTCTAAAACATCAGTTGCAAGCGGAACAATTCCTCCTGCAGGTATTAGAACCGGAATCTCTGATACCTTTCTGTAAAGATTCTTTTTCTGTCTGCCATTATAAATCCTTCCGTTAAATATGTCTACCCATCTTCCCTCAGGAATAAGCATATTTACTCTTGCAAGTCTAAACTCAGCATCCTGTTTACTTGTAATGGCACCGACTAAAAGGTTATTTCCAAAGAAGTATTCGTTTGGCACACGATACGCCTCCGGATCATCAGGCTCCCTGTAATAAACAGGCTCTACAAGCATTTGTCCTTTGCTGTATGAAAGATAATTCATCGTATACAGATAAGGTATAAGTCTGTGTCGCAGTCTCATAAAGTCGCCCATAATGTTCCTGTAAGGCAAAGAAACATTCCACGGTTCTTTGTTAAAGAACGGACTGTTGCTGCTGTGAAGTCTCATAATAGGTGAGAACACACCAAATTGAATCCAACGTATGAGCCTCTCCTCATCCTTATCTCCCATCATGTGTCCGCCGATATCATGACTCCAGAATCCGTATCCTATATTAGATGCAGTAGATGTAAAGTACGGCTGGAATGCCAGACTCCTCCATGTAGTTATTGTATCTCCTGAAAAACCAATCGGATATCGATGACTACCAATACCGGCATATCTTGAAAAGATCATCGGTCTTTGGCCATTTCTCTCCTTATCATGGAAATGATAATAATTCAAAAGAAATAGCGGATCAGCGTTACCGCTTTTTCCCTTAGTTCCCTGTTGCCAGTCAATCCACCAGAAATCTACTCCGTCGTCCTCATAAGGGTGCATTACTTCCTCAAAATAAGCATCCCGAAAATCCTTATTTTCAAAATCAAACTCTGCCGTTTCTTCTGATTCTTTGTCTAGTCCAAGACGATCAGCCACTCTGTCATACTGCTCCTCAAATCCTCTTATTCCATCAGCCGGATGAAGATTTAATGTAACAGCCAGCCCTCTGTCTTTAAGTCCCTTTAAAAAACCACGATAATCCGGGAATAATTCTTTGTTCCATGTATGGCCTGTCCATCCTGTTCCATACTTCTGATCCACCTCTGTCAGATGCCAGTCCATATCCAAAACCGCAACAGACAACGGGATATTCTCCTCCTTAAGTCTGTCTAAAAGTTCAATGTAGCCGTCCTGGGTATATCTATAGTATCTGCTCCACCAGTTACCAAGCGCATATCTTGGTATCATAGGAGGACGTCCGGAGATGGCAAAATAATCATTTAACCCACCACGATAATCCTTGTCATATCCAAAAAAGTAGATGTCTATTCCTTCTGATTCTCTTGGAATAAACTCACCATCCACATTAATTAAGCTGCTGCTGTCATCCAAAACAGCAAAACCTTTTTCTCCAAATATTCCGTTATCCAACCAGATGGAACCGTCAGCTCCATCCAAAGTTCTCGCTGTTCCAAAAAGATTCCTGTCAGAGTTACCATGAACAATACTATAATTCCAGGTATTACCGCTGCTCTTGACATTTATGGATAATCCCAGAGAACTGAATTCCTTTTTATCATATTTTATCAACAAAGCCCCGGTATCAATCAAAACATTACCATTTTCCTCTAAAACCGAGTACTCAGTCGATGGTAAACTTCTGTTTACAATTGCCTGTGTGGGTTCATCAACAAACTTTCCCTGCTTGTTATATTCAAGTCTCACAAGCCGATCTGTCAAAACAGATATTCTGTATTTCTCTCCTTTAACCATAATATTCCTTTAATATTTAATCATAAAACCAAGTCATTTAGTTAAGCGGTCAACTAATTTCTTTTATTATATCTTTTTACTACTGCCAAGTCAATCTTTTTATTGATAAAATATTTTTTAATAAAGTAAAAAAACAGCGGTCAAATTTGACCGCCGTCAACTTTATTACTTATACTCACATTTTACAGGATATATTCACACAATTATTTGTTGATAGGAATGTATAAATAGTTTCCTTTTTTAGGAAGTGTACAGACAACTTCCCTATCCTTCTTAGTCTTCTTAACATCCTGCCTCTACTAAGATATTCAATCCTGTATTTGGCCAATACGTCTTATCCTTAAATCCTGTTTTCTTGGTTCCATCAGAATCAATATATAACTGGCTGAGTTCTTCAAAATTATTTCCCTCTACTCTGATATATACGTTCTCACTGTCCTGATATACTTTAATAGACTTGGCATCCTGACTTGAAGAACTTACAGAAGATTTGATGTTTGACCAGTCGATTCCAAAATCAGGATCATCACTTGTGCTTGCAGGTGCCGCTGTTACAGGTGTCTCTGTTGTAGCTGCAACCGGCTTTTCTTCTTTTACTGTCTTTGTAGAAACAGTTACACTACCAACATTATACCAGTCATATTTCTTAGACGAATCTATCTTTCCCTCGATAGCAAGATTAACACCCGGCTCATGTGTAGAAGGATCTGAAATACATGTCACCAATGTATACTTTCCGTCAGCCACTTCTGCCGGAACCTTTAACTTGCCCTTAATCTCGTAACCATTCTTACCTTCTGCATCAGAGGTTGGAAGCCATTTTCTGATATCAACGTTATCAAATGTTGAATATGTGACAACTCCCTCGCTGTTTGCCAGACCGATTTTAACACTCCAGTTATAGTAGAATGGAGCAACACCATCGTTATACCATTTCATAACGATTTCATTTTCCGAATCAGCTTTCATAGTATTATTAAACTCGACTTTACCGATTCTAAATCTATAACCCATTTTAGCAAGCAACTTGTCAACATACTTCTGGTATGTACTGTCATTCTTCTTGATCTTTGCAGGAGTACAAGGTCCCAACCAGCTTACGTGTCCTTCCTTAGCCTGCGAAATACATACATCAATATTGGACTTGTTTAAATATTTTTTAGAATCTCCGTTAGCAAACTCACCACCTGAAGAAGCGTATTTCCAAAAATCATTCATCTTAGTATTTTCAAGCTTCTTCTTCTGTCCCCAGTCTTCTTCCCATGACGCTACGTCTCCAAACATATCATTGAAAAGACCCATCTTTTTATCTCTTGCATATGAGTTAGGATATCTCATATTAAATTTCTTATTGTTATAATCAGGTGAAAAACCTTCCCAATAGGTACCGCCATTCTTAAAATAATACTCTGTACCTGCATGACCTATCTCTTTATCAAGCCAAGCGGGAATATCCATATGCTTACTTTTGATCTCTTTACTTGAGCTTACAGGATCATCCATATAAAAACGGATTACAAACTTAACTCCCTGTTTCTCCCAATCTGAAAAATGATAAGTCTTTCTGATAGTATCCCATGCGAAATCATCTGCACTATTAGGCTGGAGATCCTTCCACAGTATAGGAACATACACCAGAGTAACATCCTGTGTTATGCTACCGTACTCTTTTGCATTAGGCACCCAACCCATATACGGATTAGTCAGCGCAACATCTTCTCCTAACGCCTTAGGAGAGTATGTGGTCTTTGATGCTGCCGATGCAACAGAAACACTGCTCATGATGCAACAAAGTACCAAAACAATGCTCAGTAAACCACCTAAAACTTTCTTTTTCATCCTTTTTTTGTATATTTTTACTTCCATTCTGCCTCAGCGATGTTGTATACCATAAATTCCTTAATGACAAATCTTCACATTTCCGTTATAATGTTTTCTAAGTGTTGCTTTAATTTCGAATAAACAAAGCAACTCATAAATCATTAAAAAGATTTTTATAAGTAACAATCAGGAGGAAGCTTTCATGAGTGAAAAGAAAGTTATGCTTGGCAACGAGGCTATCGCCCGCGGTGCCTATGAAGCGGGAGTCAAAGTATCATCTGCTTATCCCGGTACGCCAAGTACAGAAATCAGTGAGAATTTAGTGAAATATCCGGAAGTCTACTGTGAGTGGGCTCCGAATGAGAAGGTTGCAATGGAAGTTGCCATAGGCGCATCAATAAGCGGTGTCCGTTCAATGGCATCTATGAAGCATGTTGGATTTAACGTAGCTGCCGATCCAATGTACACTGTCTCTTATATAGGATCCAACGGCGGTCTTGTGGCAGTAGTCGCTGACGATCCGGGAATGTACAGTTCGCAGAACGAGCAGGATACAAGACAGATATGTCGTGCCGCCCAGGTTCCTGTTTTAGAACCGTCAGACTCACAGGAAGCCAAGGACTTCATGAAGTTGGCATTTGACCTTTCAGAGAAATATGACACACCAATCGTTTTGCGTACAACAACAAGACTGGCACACTCACAGGGATTAGTTGCCTTAGAGGACAGGGTTGTTCCAGAGGACAAACCTTACGAGAGAAATATTGCCAAAAACGTTATGATGCCCGGTAATGCCATCAAACGACATCTTGTAGTTGAGAAACGTATCAAGGATATGGCTGAGGATGCCAATACACTTAAGGTTGCTGAGACAGGCTTTTCAAAAGATATTCCTCTTAACCGTATGGAGATAAATGATACAAAGATTGGTTTTATCACAAGCGGAATTCCTTATACATATGTTAAGGAAGCTTGTCCTACGGCTTCAGTATTAAAGCTCGGTCTTGTTCATCCGATCCCTAAGAAGCTTATTGAGGAGTTTGCCTCTAAAGTTGAAACATTATACATATTCGAGGAGTTAGAGCCTGTAATCGAAGAGCAGGTTAAGGCAATGGGAATTAAATGTATCGGTAAGGAAGCATTTACTCTTCAGGGTGAATACAGTGCCAACCTCTTAAGAGAAGTAGTTTTAAAACAGGATTTAAACCTCAACAAACCTGCTGAAGTTCCGGCACGTCCACCTCTTCTCTGTCCCGGTTGTCCTCACAGAAGCGTATACACAGTACTTAATAAGTTAAAGATCCACGCTGCAGGCGATATCGGATGCTACACTTTAGGTGCAGTTGCGCCGCTTTCAGTTGTAGATACCACCATCTGTATGGGTGCTTCAATCTCATCTCTTCACGGTATGGAGATGGCTAAGGGCAAAGACTACGTCAAGAACTGGGTTGCCGTTATCGGTGATTCAACATTTATGCATACAGGTGTCAACTCACTTATGAACATGGTCTACAACCAGGGTACAGGTACAGTTATCATCCTCGACAACTCAACCACCGGTATGACAGGTCATCAGGATCATGCTGCAACAGGAAAAACCTTACAGGGAAAGGTTGTTCCTGCCATTAACATCCTCGGTCTATGCAAGTCTCTTGGAATCGAGCATGTTCAGGAGGTCAATGCCTTCGACATCAAGAAGCTGGAAGAAGTTATCAAGGAAGAAGTTGCAAGAGATGCGGTATCCGTTATCATCACAAAGTCTCCATGTGCACTTCTCAAAGAAGTTCACTTCCCTAATAAATGCGTACCCGTTCCGGAGAAATGTAAGAAGTGTGGTATGTGCCTAAAGCCCGGATGTCCTGCACTTACAAAGAACGAAGACGGTACAATCTCAATCGACCCGACAATGTGTAACGGCTGTGGTCTCTGCAAGAACTTATGTCCGTTCGATGCAATTGAGACTGTAGAGAAATAGGGAGGGTAAGCAAAATGAGCGAAACAAAGAATATTATGATAGTCGGTGTAGGTGGACAGGGAACTCTGCTCACAAGCCGAATACTCGGCGGTATCATACTTACCGCAGGATATGATGTAAAGTTATCAGAGGTTCACGGAATGGCACAGCGTGGTGGTTCCGTAGTAACATTTGTAAGATACGGTGAGAAAGTAAGCGAGCCTATCGTTGAAGAAGGTCAGGCAGATGTGCTTATCGCGTTTGAGCGTCTTGAAGCACTCCGCTATGCACACTTCCTTAAACCTGACGGAGCACTTATTATTAACGACCAGAGAATGGATCCTATCACTGTTGTAACAGGTGCTGCACAGTATCCCGAGAATATTATTGAGAATCTTTCAAAGACTTATAAGGTTTATTCAATCGATGCATCTGCAGAGGCATTAAAGCTTGGAAATGCAAGAGTATTTAACAATATAGTTTTAGGTCTTGCTGCACAGCACATGGACTTCTCTAAGGAAGACTGGCTTAAGGTAATCGAGAACACAGTTCCACCTAAGACAATAGAGATTAATCAGAAAGCATTCCTTGTTGGACTGGAATATAAGTGATAAGTGTGGTATAATTAATTAGTGCTTATGGAAGCTACATAATATTTACATAGCATTATCTTATATTAATTCTTTTACAAGCAATCAACATCATTATATACAAGGAGGTTTCACGGACATGGCAAAGAAATTCATTGAGATAGAAGATGTACCAAAAGGTTACGAGAATAGAGTTAAACAGAATTTAAGTTTTAAAACCGGTAATTTTGTCTGGAGATGTCGTTTCACTACAGCACTTGATCCAAGTACTATCAACTCTGAGAATCTGTATGTCGAAAGTGAAACCGGTGCGAAGATGGCGGCGAAATTCAAGTATGATGATGAAAACATGGAAATCGAGTTAGAACCGCTTGAACCTTATGCACAGGATACAGATTATTACCTGCATATTACAACCAAGGTGAAATCACGTGGAGGTCAATCCCTTCGCGAACCTGTCCAGATTAAGTTCAGACTGTAACAATTGTATATTTTAATTTTATAAAACACAAGATTTAAGGGGTGTCATATTTGACACCCCTTTGTTATGCTCTTCTATATCATTAAAGTAACCAATTAAAACCGGATCACTTAGTGCCGAAGATTCTGTCACCTGCATCGCCAAGTCCCGGACAAATATAGGCATCCTCGTTAAGACATCTGTCAAGATGTCCAACGTATAACTGGATATCAGGATGAGCTTTCATAAGTCTGTCAATTCCTTCAGGAGCTGCTATGATACACATAAACTTGATGTTCTTTCCATGTCTTTCCTTGATAAAATTAACTGCCGCAATTGCAGAACCACCCGTTGCCAACATCGGATCACATACCACGATAGTTCTCTGCTCTATAGGGCTTGGCAGCTTGCAGTAGTACTCCTCAGGCTCATGAGTCACTTCATTTCTGCAAAGACCTATATGTCCAACTTTTGCAGTAGGTACAAGGGATGTTATACCATTTACCATACCAAGACCTGCTCTAAGTATCGGAACAATCGCTAACTTCTTACCTGAGATCATAGGTGTCATACACGTCTCAATAGGAGTCTTAACCTCAACATCCTCAAGAGGAAGATCTCGAAGTGCCTCATATCCCATAAGTGTTGCTATCTCTTCAACTAATTTGCGGAATTCGTTAGTTCCTGTATTTTCATCTCTTAACATTGATATTTTGTGCTGAATCAATGGGTGATCCATAATTTTTACATTTTCTGTTATCATAATTTTCTCCCCTTTCTCATATGTAAATTTATAAATTATCCGCTCTTTTGCCGAATTAATTTACTCATCTTCCTGCTTGAATTTCCTTCTATACTCTTTGACGTAATCCTTAAAAACATCCCATCTGTCCGGATGTTCAACAAAATACTTGGGACAGTTCTTACCTGTAACATCATAATGTCTTATTAAATGGTCCATATCCATATGATAATAATTCATGAGATGCGCCACCAAAAACACGCAGTTATTGTATGTTGCATCATTAAAATTACCACCCTCATCAGGATGACACATTTCTATGGAAATGCAGTTATCATTCATACTGTTTGAACAATATGCAATCTCATTACACGGAACACACTGTTCTATCTCACCCTCAAGACCTATCACAAACTGTGCACTCGCATATGTAAAATGACTGTCTTTGAGGCCCTCAAAATAATCCCTGTTTTGTTTTGCCGTAGAACCGGGATTAGCCGTATAATGAATCACCACATATTCAGGGTTTGAGGACAACACAATCCCCGGACGCGAGAATTCATTGATTGAGAGAAAATCCTCAGTAATAGGCAGGTCAGGAAAACGTTCAGCCACCCCTACAAGTGCAGGAACCTCTATAATCTCCTCGGTGTCCTCCGTATCAGAATCATTGCCTCTTATAATATCCTGAACAAACCTGTAAGCACCACCTAGCAAAACAATGCCCACAAAAATCAGCAATGTGCCAAAGCTGAGCCTGGCAAGAACACGCTGTTTCTTTGTGAGTTTCACTCTTTTCCGGCTTGTGTTATTATATTTTTTTCTTTCTGTGTTAGTATATAAATGTTTGTATCTGTCTTTCATATATGCTATATCATTAAGCCCCTGTTCCTAGACGAATAGTATATTACCATTCAACTATCATATCACATTTTCCTGCGTTTAGGCACAACGGCATTGTTTTACATCATCAATATATTAACTAAAGTCAATATTTATCATGGACAAAATTCTAAATGCAGATAAAGAACATAGTATAATATATGCAACACTCCTTAAAACGTGAATAAACGTTCCAAATGTAGTAAAGACTATCTGTTCTGCACCACTTCAACCTCATCGGTCGTCATCTCAACCCTGATGAGATTCCCAAATAAAGGAGCCATAACCACTATACTGTCCTTCTCAGGATGAACCTCAACAATCTCAAGTGGCGTATCACCATATATTCCGGTAGTGTTTATAACAAAACCTCCAACCTTGTGTCCAAAGGCGTCTTCATTTACCACGGTCTTCTTTCTATCCTCGTTGACCTTCTTCCATGCTTTCCAATCCCACGGATTGTCAGGCACAACCTCTTTCCTGTCTTCATCATCTATCAGGCGTTTTTGCTTCTCTTCCTCAATCCATGCAAGCTTGGAATCCTTATCTAACCACAGTCCAAATTTGAGCCTTTTACTCTCACCCATAATAGGAATATCAACGATAGCTCTTCTGTGAGGAACGTCAACTCTTACAATCCTGTCAGTATATGACTGAAGCGGTCCTATTACCATATTGATCCTGCCGTTCTTACTCATATGAACGTAGCTGACCTTCATGATACCATCCGAAAGTATTGAATCTAAGAAAATCTCTTCCTCTCTATGCAGCGGAATAAATGTCTTCTCGTTCTTATCATCAGCAGAAAGAAGCACTGTCATCTGAGAAATGTCCTTAAGTGCTTCATGTATCTCCTCAGGGGTATCTGTCTCTATAAACAGATACCCCGTAAATAATCTTTTAATACTGATATGCCCGATACCCTCTTTACGCCACACATCTTCATATAGCGGAACAAAACATCTCGTAAACAGACTTTTATCAACAAATGTGTTAATCCACAGACATACTTCGTGTTCTTTTCCACTCATTGTCTGAATCACATACCACATATCAATCTCCGTTCTCTATCATTTATAAGAATTATTCAAGCCTATGCGATAGTATAAATATGCTCTGTAACAGTCTTAGACTCTCCCGGTGCAAGCTCGATATATCCCGACTCCTCTGCAGGAAGATCAAGATTTGGTGCATCTATCATCCAGCTCATCGGTTCCGGGCAGAAATAATCCTTGGTTCCGCGGTCATTCCATACAATAAAGAACTTAAATGTTTCATCAACATCATAGCAGATACGCTTTCCGGTTCTCTTATCTGTGATAACCACACCGTGAACCGGCTTACCGTCTACTCTCAAAGTTCCGATCTCATACATATCATTGTCAACAGGAACCTTGATCATCTGCGCTGTACCTTTAACATACTTCTCATCATAAGCGGAAATATCCTTCTTATAAGGAGCCACCGGAAGCTGGCGCTCATTTAACGGAAGCGCCTTTATGGCAGGAAGTGTAAGTCTTATATCTGTAGCCTTACTTCCATTGACATTAGGTGCCATAAATGAGGTGTGATTGCATACACCGTAAGGCATCTGCTTATTAGACAGGTTAGTCATGGTAAATGAATAGTGTAAACCTTCTTCATCTAACACGAATTCTAAATATGACATGAATTTGATAGGAAGATATGTAAAGAACTCATCTTTCTCATCATACTCATACTTTGTCTTAACAATAGCCTTGTCTCCCTCAACCTTATACTCAACTACTTCGTACGGTCTTGAATGAAGGAAGCCATGAATAAAATTCTGGAATCTTGCTTCATTAATAGGCAACCTGTATGTATCATCACTTGTCTTCAATATTCCTCTGTCCAAACGGTTTGGAAGATAAAGTGTCGGCATTCCATATGTAACCATGTTGCGGCGAAGCTTGGTAATAGGCTTCTCCTTGCTGTATCTTAATATCTCAATCTTATTCTTGCAGTCTCTAAGTCTTGCAACATTACTTCCTATGGAAGGAACAATTATCGCAAGAAATCCTCCTGCTCTCATCTCGATTACCGGTTCCTTATCCAGTATAATCTCTTTACAACTAGTAGTCATTAATGTTCTCCTTTCAGAAATTTTAGTAAATTAGGTAATATCAGAGCAGTCCCTGTAAACGGTATTCATTAACCTTGTCAGAAACGACACGATGATATTTCTCATACTTTTCAAACCGTTTCTCATCATTCTCTGTAGGGAATGGTATCCTTTCACGGTTCATATTATCCTCAAGATCATATAGCTTAATCTGGGTTGCAAGCGGATTAGTTAAAACCCTGTCAATAAAATCACCATAATCCTCACCCTGATTCTTGGTAATACACTCTATTGCAGCGAGTATCTCATCATTAAAACCTTCAAGTCTTAACATCTCCAATGTAACAGGCGTATCCTCCACAACATCATGAAGAATACCTACAATCTGCTCCGTTTCATTCTTTCCGCGCAGCATGATACGCATCGGGTGAAGAATGTAGATCTTACCGGCTTTATCAATCTGGCCTCTGTGGGCTTCAACTGCAATTTCGATAGCTTTTTCCAGCATAGCAATCTCCCATTATCAGTTATAATCTCTAATGTAATATATACAAATAAATAAGTACACACACATAATACTATACATGAAATGATTCCACAACAAGAAATTTGACAATTGTTTGAAAATATATACCCTATTTTATTAAGGATAAAAAATTTAAAAAAGGTAGTGACATTTTGATTAAAATGTAGTAGAATGCTCTAGGTAAGTCAACGGGATGTGGCTCAGTTTGGCTAGAGCGCCACATTAGGGATGTGGAGGTCGCAGGTTCAAGTCCTGTCATTCCGATAGATGCGAATACCCAAAGTTGTGAAAATGACGACTTTGGGTATTTTTTTGTTATATTAGCACATGGTTTTTTATAACTTATGCGCATATGTATATTTTCTCTAATTATTTTCTGCTTTTTATCATCTTTTTTTGTTGTCTTTTCCACCTACATATAATATAATATCCTTGTAATTCACCCTAAAGGGACAATTAGCACAAAGAAAGAGAGGTTTATTTGCATGAAATTTGGTTATTTTGATGATGCCAACAAAGAGTATGTTATCACATCTCCAAAAACTCCATATCCATGGATTAATTATTTAGGAACACAGGATTTCTTCTCATTGATTTCTAACACAGCAGGTGGATACAGTTTCTATAAAGATGCACGTCTTCGTAGAATAACACGTTATCGTTACAACAATGTACCTGTTGATATGGGAGGACGTTATTTCTATATTAAAGATGGCGAGACAGTATGGAGTCCGGGATGGTCACCGGTCAAGACTACTCTTGATGAATATGAATGTCGTCATGGTATGGGATATACCAGGATTACAGGTAAGAAGAATGACATTAAATCAGAAGTTACTTTCTTCGTTCCACAGAATTATACAGGAGAAGTCCAGAATTTTGTAATCACTAACGAAGGAAGTTCTGCCAAGACACTTAAACTCTTCTCTTTCGTTGAGTGGTGTCTCTGGGATGCTCAGGATGATACTACTAACTTCCAGAGAAACTTTAATACAGGACGCGTTGAGATTGAAGGGTCTACAATCTATCACAGAACCGAATACAATGAGCGTCGTAATCATTATGCATTTTACACAGTTAATACAGATATAGACGGATATGATACAGATCGTGAGTCATTCCTTGGACTCTACAACGGATTTGGCGAGCCACAGGTAGTTGAGGCAGGTAAAGCTTCTAACTCGGTAGCTGACGGTTGGTCTCCAATCGCTTCCCACTACAAAGAGATTACTTTACAGCCTGGTGAGAGCAAGAACTTAATCTTCATCTTAGGTTACGCTGAGAACCCTGTTGACAAGAAGTTCGAGGCAGACGGCAAGACTCTTAACAAAGAGGTTGCTCACGCAATGATCGAGAAGTACAACACTCCTGAGAAAGTAGCAGAGGGACTTGCAGAGCTTAAAGCTACATGGGATAAGCTTCTTGGAATCTACACAGTCAACACTCCTGATGAGAAGGTTAACCGTATGGTTAATATCTGGAACCAGTATCAGTGTATGGTGACATTTAACCTTTCTCGTTCAGCTTCATACTTCGAGTCAGGTATCGGACGTGGAATGGGATTCCGTGATTCTAACCAGGATCTCTTAGGATTCGTTCATCAGATTCCGGACAGAGCAAGAGAAAGGCTTATCGACCTTGCTTCAACACAGCTTCCTGACGGAGGATGCTACCATCAGTATCAGCCACTTACAAAGAAGGGTAACTCCGACATCGGTGGTGACTTCTCTGACGATCCATTATGGATGATCCTTTCAGTAGCAGCTTACATCAAGGAGACAGGCGATTACTCAATCCTTGACGAGATGGTTCCTTATGACAATGACGAGTCTAAGGCTAAGCCTATGCTTGATCACCTCATGGTTTCATTCTACCATGTATGCAACAACGTTGGTCCTCACGGATTACCTCTTGCAATGCGTGCTGACTGGAATGACTGTATCAACCTTTCATGCTACTCTGAGCAGCCGGGTGAGAGCTTCCAGACATATACCTCACCAATGTTTAAGGCAGAGGGTGGATATTCCAAGACAGCTGAGTCTGTTATGGTTGCTACATTGTTTACATACACAGGTCCTGCATTCGTTGATATCCTTAAATACAAGGGAATGGACGATGAGGCTGCAAAAGCTCAGGCTGAGATTGATAAAATGAAAAAGAACATTATGGACAGCGCTTTTGATGGCGACTGGTTCTTACGTGCTTACGATAACGAAGGACAGAAGATGGGTTCTAAGGAATGTGAAGAAGGTAAGATCTTCATCGAACCTCAGGGATTCGCTGTTATGTCTGAAATCGGTAAGGATCAGGGTGCTGATATCAAAACTCTTGATTCTATCGACAAATACTTAAATACAAAGCACGGACTTGTTCTTAACAATCCAGCATTTACAAAGTACTATGTTAAGTACGGTGAGATCTCTACCTATCCGGGTGGATACAAAGAGAATGCCGGTATCTTCTGCCATAACAACGCATGGATCATCTGTGCAGAAGCTTATGCAGGCCGTGGTGATAAGGCATTTGAGTACTATTCAAAGATCGCTCCTGCATTTAACGAGGAAATCTCAGACCTTCACAGAACAGAGCCTTACGTATACGGTCAGATGATCGCAGGTAAGGATGCAGATCGTTTCGGCGAGGGTAAGAACTCATGGCTTACAGGTACCGCTGCATGGAACTTCGTAGCTATTTCACAGTACATCTTAGGTGTTCAGCCCGATTGGAACGGATTAAAGATTGATCCTTCTATTCCTAAGGAGTGGGATGGTCTTACAGCAACCCGTCAGTTCCGTGGCGACACATTTGAAATTAAGGTTTCTAACCCTGACCACGTTAACAAGGGTGTTAAGAGCATGACTGTTGACGGAAATGCAGTAGAAGGCAATGTAATTCCTGTATTTGGCGACGGTGCTACACATAAAGTAGAAGTTGTAATGGGCTAATCTAAAAACCTCGAATAATAACGACCTCCTCCACATATAATAGTGGGGGAGGTTTTTTTATGAAAAAGCGTATAAAATCCGGACTTAAATCGTTATTGATCTTTATGGCTGTAATGCTTCTTTTTCCGCAGGTCTGCTGTTACATATATCATTTTTTTGACTCTGATTTTGTTATAGGCAAAGACCATGACAGCCTCAAAGACCATTATATGGGCAAAGAAATACTGATTGAGGTAAATGGGCTTATTAAGAGTATAGACGTTGAGGAATACGTTTTGGGCATAATGCCCGGCGTAATACCACCGGATTACGAAACAGAAGCCTTAAAGACTCAGGCAGTGCTGATTCGCACAAATGTCTTAAAGGAAATCGAGGAAAAAAACAGCAATAAGGCCACTGACCTCTCATATCAATACCTCACCACAGAGGACAGAGAAGAATTATGGGGAAGAAAAAAATACGATAAATACGAAAGCAAAGTTGAACAGGCCGTGATAAATACCGCAGGAAGAGTGCTTAAACATAACAACGAGCTAATAACAGCCATGTATCACGAGGTGAGTATCGGAAAGACTGCATCAGCTTTGGAAATATTAGATGCGGATATACCCTATCTTCAATCCGTTGACAGCAACAGCGATGTCGAAGCCATTGATTACATGAATCAGTATGAGTTTTCGGATTTAGACATCAATATAGAAGAAAGTACGGAAAACGGATTTGTAAAGAAAGCGAATATTTCCGGCACTTCCTACTCAGGCGAGGAAATTCAGGAAATGCTTAATCTTGCGTCAACCAATTTCTATGTCGAAAAAACAGGCAACGCTGTCAGGATAGTATGTCTTGGAAAAGGCAACTGTCTGGGCATTTCACAATTTGGTGCCAATCACATGGCTGCTAACGGATGTAGCATGGAGGATATTATTGCACACTACTACAAAGACGTCATAATAACAGACAGCAGGGAATAAGTGTCAGTAACATTTATTACACAGTATCAGTTATCAGCCTACATTACATAATTGACACAAACTGTAAGCATCTGATATATTGAGGTTACGTAACAATATTGCCCATTTTTAATCTTACATTTATAAGGATAAATAACATGAGACATAAATTCTTTTTGGCATACCTTCCGTTGATGATATTAATGGGATTTATATCAATCTGGGTAGCAAAACGTTATAATGGCGTTGCTACCATGTCCGGCTACAGGATTGATAAATCGAACACGGCAGGCTATGACGGAATCAAAATTAAAGATCTCTCAAGCAACGACAGGAAAGCTTTGATAAAGCAAGACAAATACAACGGTTCTGCAATCCATGATAACGGCAAGCCCTACGCTATCAAGGTCAACAAAAAAGCCAATGTAGTTACCGTCTACGAGGTTGGCGATAACGGATATTACAATAAGCCCGTCAAGGCAATGCTCTGCTCTGTAGGCGAAGCTGACAACACTCCTGAGGGAATATTCGGGCTTGGCGACAGATTTAAATGGCGTGAGCTTTTTGGCGACTGCTACGGACAATACGCTGTCAGCATAACCGGTAACATTTTATTTCACTCTGTGCCGTATTACACCAGGGATAAAGCAAATCTGGAGGTAGAGGAATACAATAACCTCGGAAAAAGTGTGTCGGCAGGCTGCGTCAGATTATCGGTAATTGATGCTAAATGGGTGTACGACAACTGCAGTAAGGGAACTATCGTTGAAATATACCAAAGCGATTACGAGGGACCGCTTGGCAGACCTCAGGCTTTACAAATCGAAAAAAAACCAAAGGACAACTGGGATCCCACCGATCCCGACGAGAATAATCCATACATGAAGGATTGGCCTGTAATAATCGGTGCCTATGACAAGGTAATTGACAGATACAGCGATTTTGACATAACCGCCGGTGTTACAGTCCTTGATAAAGAAGGAAAGGATATAACCGGACGTATGAAGATTTCGGGCGTAGTCGATAATGAAAAATGCGGCAATTACCCGGTTACTTACAGTATATCCACAGAAGACGGAAAAGAAACCTCTGTGACAGCAACATTTACTGTAAAGGATGATGAAAGTCCTATTCTTGAAGTCAACCAGCTACACTCAACAATCGCCGTAAGCGATACTGTATCTAATGATAATCTGGCAGAGCTACTCAAGGAAAATGTTACCGCCTTCGACAGCGGCGAGGAGCTTTCAAATGACTATATAATCGTGGACTACTCGGAAGTGTTTGAGAAAACCTATGGAAAATGTAATATCCGTTACAGGGCACAGGATTCAGAGGGCAACTTTTCCGATGTCGTTGTTCTCTCAGTAGACGTAGACTTAGAAGCCCCTACCCTCACCTTGAAAAATGAGTATCAAAGAGAAATCAAAAGAGAAAATGCAGAAGATGACAATTATCTTCTCTCACTAGTCGAAGCAAAAGACAATAGCAAGCATGTTGAATTAAGCATCTCAAAACCACTAAAGTATGACAATGATGAGCCCTACAAAGTCATGTATTACGCCAAGGATGCCGTTGGAAACATAACAACCTTAAGTGTCAGCTATCAGTTGAAATAATTATTTTTCTGTGATTGAATAATTTATTGCTTCTGTGGAAAAGATATACACAGAGGTGATGAATATGAATGATAATTCTACAGTGTTACAAAAGATCAAAGATAACGCTTTTTACATTGCTTTAGGAGTCGGTATTCTTGCAATTATTGCTTTGATTGCTGTATATACAACAGGAAGAGACGGTGGGGCTTACGAAGAAAACGAGATTGACTTAAACCAGTCTTCTGATTACTCCTCAATCAACACAAATGCCGACCATTATAACGAAAATACTAACAGGAAAGAAAAAAATGCCAAGGTCAACGCCACAGATCCCGATACTGCAAATCGCACCAGAAGTAATAAAGAGGCCGTGGATAACATTCCGGATTCTGAGGCATCTAAAAATCTCCAGAAGAAGAACGTACAGATAACAGATAAATCCATTACAGAAAACAACAACACTGATGCCACCACAGAAAACAACGGCAAAGACATATCGGAGAATGCAGGTAAAACTGCAGATGATGCCACAGAGGATGGCAAACAACTGCCTGTAACCGCTGACGTAGGCGAGTTAAATTTCGGCAGCGATAAGACCATCTCATGGCCCGTAAAGGGTGAAGTTATTTTGCCATTTAGCATGGAGACTACGGTTTATTACAAGACCTTAGATCAGTACAGAACTAACCCCGGAATGCTCATAGCTGCCGGAAGCGGCTCCACTGTCAAGAATGCATATCTTGGAAAGGTTGTCAAAGTGACCAGCGATAACACATATGGCAACCTGGTAACAATATATCTTGGCAACGATTACAGCGCCGTATACGGTCAGTTAGACACCATCTACGTCAAGGAGGGCGATTTCGTCAAAGCAGGCGAATCTGTAGGAACTATCGGAAAGCCAACTGACAGTTTTGAAGAGGAAGGAAGCCATTTATTCTTTGAGATGTTGAAGGGTGACACACCTGTAAATCCTATGGAATTTATGGAATAGAAAATTTTTTCCTTGAAA
Organism: uncultured Lachnospiraceae bacterium; assembly: GCA_902793335.1. Taxonomy (GTDB): domain Bacteria; phylum Bacillota; class Clostridia; order Lachnospirales; family Lachnospiraceae; genus CAG-590. Next base: position 12,240 of record CADBCZ010000006.1, on the reverse strand, counting down.
TCTTGACAGTATATACAACATGTTGTATAGTCTTTCTTGATAAGTTTCGTAAGCCGAAATGGCATCAAGAATAAAGTAATAAAGGAGATATGACATGTTAGAAAAGATGAAAGAGATTATCGCTGAGCAGCTTTCTGTAGATGAGAGCGAAATCGAATTAACTTCTAATTTCAAAGAGGATTTAGGCGCAGACTCATTAGATTTATTCGAGTTGGTTATGGCTCTTGAGGAAGAGTACGACGTTGAGATTCCTTCAGAGGAGCTTGAGAATATCGCTACTGTTGAGGATGTAATCGAGTACTTGAAGGCTCATGGCGTTGAGGCTTAATATCAGATAAGATTAAGATATTTATTTTTAACACAAAAAGGATTCGCCGGATGTTTATACATCCTCGCGAATCCTTTTTTTAAGAAAATACAGTTCAATGCAAATGTATTACACATGCATTTATGTATAATTATTACTGTGCATTCTCGATATCAATCATAGACTCAAGAAGATTCTGAAGCTCTGTCTGGTCAACACCATATGCACCTTCTGAATTCTTAGCAACCTTGATAGAACTATCTACAGGCTCTTCATACTGAGGATTATCGACCTCTTTAGCCATTGCATCATACATATAATCCAATACATATGCGTAGATGTCGTCTGTTGAAGGTGTAGTTCCTGCTGCAACCTGGTCCTCAGCCCATTTAGTCATATCAGCCTCAATGTTAGCCATAACATTCTTGAATACATCCATCTTATATACCTTAACAGGTACTGAGTATGATCCGTCATCTCCCTTAGTAGCCTCACCTACTTCATACTTGGTGTTCTTGTAAAGTTTGATGAAAAGCTCACGGAACTGCTGTTTTTTCGCATCGTCAGCCTTGTAAGCGCTTAAGAACTCAAGATCTGAATCCAAGAAACTGTTGTAGAGACTCTCTACCTCTGATACTTCTGATCTGGTGATCTTAGCATACTCTTCGAACTCACCATGTAAGTTAGCGTCAAGACATGATCTTACATAACCGCTGGCATCGAAGCTTCCAAGTGCACATCCGGTTACAAAACATGCCACCATGATCATACTGAGCATTACTGTTAATTTTTTGATACTTTTCACTTTGTTAGTCCTCCTTGTCATTTGACATTACTTTTAATATTTTTTATTTTTGAGAAAGAGCCATAAGTTGTTGCATCATCTAAAATCTAAAGATTAGGAACCGCTTTTTGTGGCGGTTCCTAATTAAATTAAACAATATCTACTCTTATATAAGTTAATATCACTTAGAAGTTTTCTTCTTCGCAGGTGCCTTAGGCATCTTAACAGTTACTTTCTCAAGGTTCCAGATTTCTTTAGCATACTGCTCGATAGTACGGTCAGAAGAGAACTTACCTGCACATGCTGTATTAAGCATAGCCATCTTAGCCCATCTCTTCTCGTCTCTGTATGCCTCATCAATCTTGTCATGAGCCTCACAATAAGAATCGAAATCCTTCAATGTAAAGTATACATCTCCCTCAACGAGCGAATCATACAGGTCTCTAAACAGCTCTGTATCCTCGTTATAGGTACCGTTGATAAGCTGTGTAAGCACACGGCGAACATTGGCATTGCTGTTGTATATATCTCTAGGCTTGTAGCTGTGATCACGCTCATAAGCCATAACCTCATCTGCCGAAAGACCGAAGATAAATGCATTCTCAGCACCAACCTCTTCAACGATCTCAACGTTAGCACCATCCATTGTTCCGATTGTCGGAGCACCATTTAACATGAACTTCATGTTACCTGTTCCTGAAGCCTCACGTGAAGCTGTTGAAATCTGTTCTGATACATCAGCAGCTGCAATTATAAGCTCGGCGTTAGATACACGGTAGTTCTCGATGAATACAACCTTGATCTTACCTTTGATAGATTCATCATTGTTGATAACATCAGCAACCGAGTTAATAAGCTTAATTGTAAGCTTAGCTCTCTTATATCCCGCTGCCGCCTTCGCACCAAAGATAAATGTACGAGGTACGATATCCTTCTCCGGATGCTCCTTAATCTCAGTATAGAGATGCATTACATGAAGGATGTTCATAAGCTGTCTCTTATACTCATGAAGACGTTTAACCTGAACATCAAAGATTGAACGAGGGTCTACCTCAATACCATTATGCTCTTTGATGTAAGCTGCAAGACGTACCTTATTCTGATACTTGATATTCATGAATTCCTGCTGACACTTCTCATCATCAACATATACTTTAAGCTTAGCAATGTGAGGAAGATCTGTGATCCACTCATCACCAATCTTAGAAGTTACCCATTCAGCTAAGAGCGGGTTACCATGTAACAAGAAACGTCTCTGGGTAATACCGTTAGTCTTGTTATTGAACTGCTCAGGTCTCATCTCATAGAAGTCCTTAAGCTCACGTTTCTTAAGTATCTCTGTATGAAGGGCAGCAACACCGTTAACTGAATATGAACCAGCAATAGCAAGGTGTGCCATCTTAACCTGACCATCATAGAGGATAGCCATGTTCTTAACCTTCTCAGGATTGTTAGGATACTTCTCACGTATCATGTTGACATATCTTCTGTCAATCTCTTCAATAATCTGATATACACGAGGAAGAAGTCTTGAGAACAACTCGATTGGCCATTTCTCCAAAGCCTCTGCCATGATGGTATGGTTGGTATATGCACATGTACGACAAGTGATATCCCAAGCCTCATCCCAGTTAAGACCTTCTTCGTCAACCAAAATTCTCATAAGCTCTGCAACAGTAACGGTAGGATGAGTATCGTTAAGCTGGAATGTGAGCTTATTAGGAATATCGTGAAGATCTGAATTATTCTCTTTAAATTTCTTAAGTGCAGTCTGGATAGATGCTGAGATGAAGAAATACTGCTGCTTCAATCTAAGCTCTTTACCTGCATAGTGATTATCGTTAGGATAAAGCACCTCAACAATAGTTCTTGCAAGGTTCTGCTGTTCTACCGCCTTCTGGTACTCTCCTTTATCAAATGAATCAAGGTTGAAATCAGAGATTGCCTCTGCATCCCAGATTCTTAATGTGTTAACAACGTTATTACCATATCCAATTACCGGAAGGTCATACGGTACGGCACGGATAGAAGAATATCCCTCCTGAACGAATTGATTCTTTCCATCCTTGTAATCAACTCTTACATGACCGCCGAACTTAACCTCACACGCATACTCATTACGGCGAATTTCGAACGGATTGCCGTCTCTTAACCAATCATCCGGTTTCTCAATCTGATAACCGTCTTTTATCTCCTGACGGAACATACCATAGCGATATCTGATACCGCATCCGTAAGCAGGATAACCAAGAGTTGATAACGAATCCAGGAAGCAGGCTGCAAGACGTCCCAAACCACCGTTACCAAGCGCTGCATCAGGCTCCTGATCCTCTATTACATTAATATCAAATCCCAACTCATCAAGAGCTTCCTTAACCTCATCATAAAATGTCAAGTTGATAAGGTTATTACCAAGAGCTCTACCCATCAAGAACTCCATAGACAGATAATATACTGTCTTAGCATTCTTCTTCTCATACTCTTTGTGAGTTGCAATCCACTGATCAATTATAGTATCCTTGATTGCATAACAAACAGCCTGAAAAACCTGCTGCTGTGATGCATCATCAATAGTTCTACGATAAAGAGACTTAACGTTGTTTACAACTTCCTTCTTAAATGCTTCTTTGTCAAAGTCCAACTTTCTAGCCATCTTAATAAACCCTCCTTGAAATATACAATATCCATCGTCTATTTTACCAAAAAAACGGTCATTTTACAAGTTTTTATTTGCGTTTGCAACAAATCCGGCAACCCTCTGGAACCTTCATTTAACCCTCTAAACACCATTATCTCTTCTTGGTTCTGACACCTTTCTTATTGACATAATAGTTGCCTATCCAGGTACTCTTTGCCATCTTGCCGGTCTCTTCATCAAAGTAGTAATACTTGCCCTTAATCTTCTTCCAGCCCTTTATCATCTCTGCCGAATACTTGTCAAAATAATACTTTGCACCTTTATATTTAACCCATCCGGTCTGCTCTGCCGCCTTTTTGCCATAATAGTATGTCTCATCTTCAACCTGAATCATCTGATTTCTTGCGGCAACACCTGTCTGTGGATCAAAGTAATAATTCTTTCCTCCCAAAGTCTGGACACCATATAACATTTTTCCGCTCTGGGAATCAAAACCGTAATACTTGCCGCTAATCTTGGTAAGTCCGCGGGCAACCTTTTTACTACTCACTACATAATAAGTATCGTTATTAAGAGTATGGAAACCATTACCAAGTTTTCTACCTGCAACATCATAGAGATAAGTTCCCACTCCGTCTGTATGCATCGCACCCTTGACCAAGGTTCCATTACCTTTTGCCATATACTCATTGCCCTCAGTCTTAAATGCACCTACCGCCATCTCACCTGTTCCGGGACTTAAATAATAAGTATTATCGCCCTGCTCCAAAAATCCGGTTTTCATATGTCCTGTAGTTTCATCAAAGTAATACCAGTCTCCATCATGTTTAACCCATCCGCAGACCTTGTTACCGGTTGTATCCTTGAAGAATGTAGAGCCGTTCTCCGTAACCATTTCACCCTCAATTGTCTTTTTGGAAAGACCGAAATAACTTATTATAGCATTTGCATCTGCCACTCCGACCTTATCTCTCTTAGCCTTGGTCTTAAAAAACTTCTTACAGTCAGAAGAGCTGGTCACATAACCATGTTCCATTATGACTGATGGAATCTGATCAACCACACCGCGTCTTACAAGCGCATAATAATCGCAAAGTTTTCCGTTAGGATATCTGTTTCCGGCACCTGATTTTCTTAAAAGAAATCCCTTGTTGACAATTCCTAATTTCTTAAGCTCACGAAGTGCAATCCTTCCAAATGCCTGTGTCTCAACTCTTACACTGTCGTGATAACCTGAATTGTATGCAACCAAAGCATTCGCGCCGCTTGAATAGCCCGCATTTATATGGACACTCAAAAGAAAATCCGCGTCTAACTTCTGCGCATAATTACTTCTTGCATACAGGCAACTGCTTCCACATCCAAGATGTGTACAACAGCCTCCGTCCTCTCTAGTCATGTAGACCGTAATGTCTCCATACTCTAACAATTCATCATATGCCGCCTGTGAAATATCAAGAACAACATCCTCTTCCTTAAGACCATGTGAGGCTGCCCCCGGATGGGACTTACAATGTCCCGGATCGATAACTAAAACCTTCGACTGCGCGGGTGATAAACCGGTGCTTAACATTCCGTTTACAGTCTGCACTGTCGTTGTTGCAGCAGTCGTAGTTGTCGTGGTAGTCTGAGTCTGTTCCTGTGTAGTCGCTGTCGCCGATACTGTGGCTTTATTAAATGATAACAAAGCACCTATCAGCATACAGGAAGACAAAACGACGGTTTTACAGTTAATATGTTTTCTTAACATTATTTATCTCCTTGTTTTCTTTTTCCTACTATTATCATACAAAAACGCACATCCTACATTATACAGATATTTATGTAAATAAGCAATGTTAAAAATGCGGATAAATGCTGAACAATTTAGCTGCTTATAGTTGAATTTGTATTCAATTTAGAGTATTATGAATGCATATATTATCGAAACAGAGAATGGAGGATATTATGGAATATTTATGGAGCGACAGAAAGAGAACTTTATTCGGGTTACCACTTTCTTTTACAAAATACAGCATGACGGAAGAAAGACTTTTTATCGAACAGGGTTTTCTCAATAAGAAGGAAGATGAAGTAAGATTATACAGAATTATGGATGTGTCTTTAAGCCGCAGTTTCGGACAGAGATTATTCGGTGTGGGAACAATCCATTGCTGCTCTGCAGACAAAAGCATGAAGGATTTTGACATCTTAAGCATCAAGAACCCTAAGGAAGTTAAAGAACAGCTTTCAGAACTGGTTGAGAAGCAGCGTGATACCAAGAGAGTTACCAACAGAGAATTCATGAGCGATCATCATGACCTTGATGACGATTATGATGATGATTACGATCACTGAAAACTCTATTTACCGCCAGGATTTTTGACTGCGGTCAACTGGTCGGCACTGACCCCCTCGGTACTTTCCGGAAGGAACAGTATCTTAACGGTATAGAACATTATCTGAAGATCCATCATCAACGATCTTTGCGATATATATATCAGGTCTAACTTAAGCTTATCCTCAGGTGTAGTGTTATATTTTCCGTACACCTGGGCATAGCCTGTTAGGCCTGCTTTTACTTTAAGTCGCATTGCAAACTCAGGCAGAATCTCCTCATATTCTTTCGCAATCTCAGGGCGTTCAGGTCTTGGACCCACTATAGTCATATCACCCTTTAAGATATTAAATAACTGCGGTATCTCATCGATACGGAATCTTCTTATCACACGGCCAACCTTTGTGATTCTCTTGTCGCCCGCTTCGGCAAGTCGTGCGCTTTTTTCGGAATTCTCACGCATACTCCTGAACTTGTATATATAAAATGACTTATTATCCCTGGTCAATCTTTTCTGAAGATATAATACGCTACCGCCATCCTCTAACTTTATTGCAATCGCAGTAATTATCATAAATGGTGCAGAAATGATAAGGGCAAGCAACGACAGAAAAATGTCCGCAAGTCTCTTCACAATCGGATAATACCATACAACATCCGTTCTGCGGTTTCTCAAAAACGGGGTATCAAAGAAGGTCGAGACCTCGCACCCGCGCACATTTATATCCTCAATACCTATGGAAAAATGAATATCTATATGTCTGTACTCGCAGAATAACAGAATCTCCTCGCGTAGCGCAACATCCACCTTGTATAGATAGATATCGTGACATCTGTTGAGTATTTTATACATATCCCTTCTGTTCGAATTCTGATCAATACAACCCATTATACGATATCTATAGGGATAAGCTTTCATTTTCTCCACCAAAAGCGGATAAGACTCGTCACCGTAGATTATAGCTACCCTGTGCGGCTCGTCAAATTTGGCATGGAGACGATTCATGAAAAATGTTACCAGCGTTATAATTAAATTCTGGATAAAAAACGCCAGTATAAACAACCTTATATCTATTCTTTGGAAATTATGGAACCAGAAGAAAGCAGCGACCAAAAGTACAGCATCGCTGATTCCGTAAGAAAGCATCTGAGAAAATGACAACTCCATGAGATGATAAGCACCGATTTTGTGTGCCTTATACATCTTGGAAAACGAAAAGTAAACGATAGAATACAAGACCCCTACCGTCACAAGAGTTCGTCCGCCAAAATAGCCTTTGTCCCAGCCTACTCCGACATTCCAGTACCAGAGCCAGATTGCCGAGCAAAATGCCATTGCCAGGCTCAAAAGCATATATATATTACGAATCATTTGCTTGATTAATTTCTTTGACATATGCATAATCCTTCACAATTTTAAATTTGACTTTGTTCAGGCTTAATATTAAGAGTAGGGGAGCATTTCTTTGCAACTTCCTCTGTTATAAGCCCCTCCTGTACCAAACGCGCAAGATCCATGTTTAACGTATGCATTCCAACCGCCTGTCCCGACTGCATTGCAGTCTCTAACTGATGAGTCTTGTCCTGTCTTATCATATTGGCAACCGCGTCATTACCAACTAATATCTCTGTTGCCGCAATTCGTCCGTCGCCATCCTTTCTCGGTAAGAGCTGTTGAGATACAACTCCGCGGAGCACTGCCGCCAACTGGGTACGAATCTGATTCTGCGAGTGAGGTGGAAATACATCGATAATACGTCCGATAGATTCAGCAGCTGAAATTGTGTGAAGCGTTCCAAATACCAAATGCCCTGTCTCAGCCGCTGTTATAGCCGCCGAAATAGTCTCGTAGTCACGCATCTCTCCCAACAATATGATATCAGGGTCCTCACGAAGTGCAGAACGCAGCGCCGATGCAAAGCTCTCAACATCCGTACCTATCTCCCTTTGGTGAATCATAGACTTGTCCTCGGTATATACAAACTCTGTAGGATCCTCCACAGTAATAATATGCTCTGCACGATTTCTATTTATGTAATCAATCATGGCCGCAAGGGTAGTAGATTTTCCTGAGCCTGTAGGTCCCGTTACAAGCACCAGACCTCTTGGTTGTTCTGCAAGAGAAATAAGTGTATCCTGCGGAAGTGCCATATCCTCCAACTTCGGAATCCTCGCACCCATGATACGCAGACTCGCCACAAACTTTCCCTTCTGGTGATAGAGGTTGACACGACAACGTAAACCAACCTCAGACTGATAAGCGAAATCCAAATCTCTTCCCGCTATATAGCTTTTCAAATCCTCCTCATTGGAAATCATAGACAAAATAATCTCATTTAATTCCTCTTCCGAATATGGATTCTCTAACCGTCTTAACACTCCGTAATGCCTTCCGACAATTCCGCTTCCTGCCGTAATATGAATATCAGAACAGTTACTCTTCTCCGAAAACTGTATAATCATATCTATCTTTTTCATATCTGTAAATAACCTCTCTCCAACACAAACAAAACAACCTGTTAACCGTACCAAAATTTCTTGTTATATAAAAATTCAATAGACTTTAAGCTTCAGTTTGTCTTTTCGCTTCAGCTTTTTGATTTCAATCTCTCTTTTCATAGCTTCCGATTTGCTATCAAAAGTCTCATAATAAACCAGCTTGACAGGGCGTCTGGATCGGGTATATTTCGCTCCCTTCCCACTGTTATGAGCATTAATCCTTTTCTGTAAATCAAATGTCCATCCGGTATATAAGGTTCCATCCGAGCACTCAACCATATATGTATATGCTTTATCTTTCATCGCGTTTCCGGCTCCTTATGTACCGAAATAATTAAACTTTTCACATCCTAGTACAGTTTAACATATCGCCTCCGAACTTGCTACCAAATATTTCTTGCTCACCCTGATCACACATTCGACATTAGTGTCGATTATTGTCGAATGAAAAATATTGAATTCCTGAAAATCTTTGTTATAATAAAACACGCATTAATTCATCGGCCGTAGTTGAGGAAACGCGCTCTATCCCATTTTCACCATATGAGCATCCCTTGACTGCGGTCATTTTCATCTTTCATTGAGTCTGATCAGTTTCTACATGCCAAATATCAATATCGCTTCATTCATACGATACATATACTCTGATATACCAAGAATTGCCTGAAACATGCACATAGCCTCATCTTCCATCTCAAGAAGATACTCTGTGGATTTCTTAAGCCCATCCTCATCACCATATGTTATCATCTGCTTCAATGTATCATATTCATAATCTTTGTTTTCCAATGCCTTTCTCAATTTTGCATTAACCTTGGCATCTAAGAATCCGGTATAAATCTCACTGTCTAAACAGAAGTTAAATCTTGCTGCCTTGTCCTGCCCAATAAAATCATCCATGGATGATACTTTATCATCAACCGGACTCATAGAATTATAATCTGCTCTGTACTTGATGTTGTTGAAACCAACCGGAATAATCAATAATGTTCCAAGCGCCTCATACACATCAATGTAGAATTGTTTCACACTGTCCAAGGTGCTTGCAGTGGTTCCGTCTTCCTCAAAATCAAACGCATCTTCCTTGCAATATTGAAGTGATAACGCAGGAATCAAATTCTGATAAATTTCCATGAATTCATCATATATCCTGTAAATAACAGACTGCAATTCATCTAAATGATATCCGTCATGAGAATTAAGATAACCAATAAAATCCTTCATCTGAGACGAATTAAGCTTCAGTATATCATTGGAAAATTGCATATTCTGCAATATATCTTTTCTGATTGAAGTATAAAAACCAAGCAATTCAACCATATGAACTGCACGTATTGTTTCATGTCTGTTGCGACACTGAAAATGCGGACCCTTGAACTCCTTCTGTATCTCAGAAATCAACTCAGGACTGTTGCTTTGAGACAGTTCGAAAATTTTTCGATACTTACTCCATTTTGATTCGGTTTCCTTAAGCTGCGCAATAGTCTGTGCAAACTGTTCATAATACTGCTCACTCTTCATACAATTCTTCACACTGTCAAGCGGCGAACTTATCATCTTATCTGCATCTGTCACTTCACAACTCTTCTTAGTTGGAAATTCCCCTGAACACTCAACCGTGTAATCTGCTGAGGCGGCATCAACCACTTCTGCATTTTCAAATTCAAACTTAAAGCCGGCATTCGCGTGATCGATACTTGCCTTTCCCTTCATGGAATTACCGCACTTCCCGCATGTTACAACTATAGGATGCTGTGCCTGACTTCCAATCTGTAACTTTATCCCTGTAATACATCCACACTCTTTACAACGTATATAATTATTATTATCCAAATCTGTTACCCTCCATAACCTCTCCATAAAATTATTGTTGTCTTTCATTGTATCATTCCTACATACAGGAATTCAAGGTCTTCTATGGTTTTTATTTAATCTTCTGTTTCTTTCCTTTAACTCCGAGCAAGTCTATAGCCCTCATTAAGAATTGCCATCAAGCGTCTACATACATTAAATTTCCCCTTCATCATATTTCCTCCCAATTAATCCATCAAATCCTCTATATGACAGTGTAGAGCTTTGCTCAATTGTAAAAGCGTTATAGCCGCTGCGTTATTAATATTACGCCTCCTCTGTTCAAAAAGCTGAATCTGGCGTAGTGCGACCCCCGATTCTGATGCAAGTTCTGATTGCGACATTCCATTGTTTAAACGTCTGGTTTTAAGACGAGTATATGGATTTGCTTCATGTAAAAGTTCATCCATGTGCTCGACAAATCGAAGAATATCCATCTCATGATATACCGAATACATCGATATGATTTGCGAAAGTGGAACAGCACCAAGAATTTCCATGAAAGATCGATTGGTGTACCATTGATAAAATGCCAGTACCCAGCCTGCCCAATATTCCGGCGATTTATCTAGATACATTACATCTTCAGTATCGGTAAATGTCATATGTGTTTCTTCAAGAACACATCTGGCAAGTTCACAACCGTTCATACCAGCAACATAACGAGGATTACCGTTGGCAAATTGCGTAGAAACCGAAGATGTTGCAAACACGTTTCCAAACATATCCGGACTGATATTCAAAGACATTACAGCAAAGTCCACAGCGTGTCCTAAGATATATTGAGCAGAGCCAATATATATTTCATCGTAGGCGCGAATCTCCATTTTCAATCCCTTCTCTCATAATATCAATCATAAATATATCGTTAATATTGTCCGCTTCTTGTCTGGTTATGCGGTATTGTCGTCTGGCATCTCTGTCTCTGTCACTTTTCTTTTCATAGTAAGTAGTTGCATCGACAGGTTCTGCTTCTATAAATCTGATACGTGAAAATGCTTCTTTACTTTTGAATACTATCTGTTCTCCTAGTTTTCCAAGACGCATTGCCTCAGACAACTTTGAAAGAGAGATGGTTCCTGCAACAAAATCCTGGACAAATGAGAAGTACGAGTCATCAGCCCTATATCCAATAATTACATCGTAAGGTGTAGGATCAACAAAGAAATGTTGTTGCAAATAATTCTTGGCTTCTTCAGCAATACTGGTCTTTTGCCAATAGGATCTATATTTTGTAAGGATAGCTAACCAGTTAAGGATGTTATATTCCGGAGCATTAAGATTCAATATATTAAGTCCACTAAGTTCAACCTCATATGAATTGGCAAATCCATTCGTATTATCGGAACATGCCCATTCTTTGGCAAGTTCGAGACTTTCGGTTGTGTAGAAACCATAACCGTACTCATTAGTGCGTTTGCTACCATTATAAACAGGAACTTCAATTATATGATCTGAACCATGATATACAATCAAAAAAACACCCCCAGTACTCATTCGATCATATTATATCGCCACAGCGATAGTAGGTCAAGAAGGAGTTTAATACACAAAAACCATCCCAAGGCACTCACACATTTACAAGCATCTTCTTCTTAGCTTCCTCATATTCATCAATGGGTCTACCTAACATCTCACAGGCTTTGGCAGCAGTTATATCGCTGTATTCCATAAGTCTTTCTACGCTATGGATAAACTCTTTATCACTTCCCAATGCCATGCCCTCTGCTCTGCCCTCTTCAATTCCTTCATGACGCGCTTTGATTATATCTAACTCTAATACCTTTCCTCCCATAATGTCACCTACCTTTCCCTGCACATTCTTACGATTCATTGTCATCTTG